>JAGWTK010000365.1 GCA_028876035.1 Bacteroidota bacterium | reverse complement strand
CGGCCAAAGTAATAGCCATTGTTGCTCCCCTGCATCTCTTCGCACAGTTCTGGTACCATACCCGCCATATCAAAAGAATGGGATGGCTTGAAAAGATCATCGTCACCCCTTCACATCATCGTGTCCATCACGCCATCAATCCTGAATACATTGATAAAAATTATGGGCAGATACTGATCATCTGGGACAAGCTGTTTGGCAGCTTTCGGGAAGAGTCAGATGATATTCCGCCGGTATATGGTATTACGCGACCTGCACAAACCTGGAACCCGATCAAGATCAATTTTATGCATATCTGGCTGCTGATACAGGATGCGTGGAGAACGAAAAACCGGCGCGATAAACTCCGCATCTGGTTTATGCCAACAGGCTGGCGCCCCGCTGATGCAGCTTTAAAATACCCATTGTATAAGATCGAGGATGTGTACCATTTCAGGAAATACGATACGAAACATACCAGGTGGGTACAGGGGTGGACCTGGTTTCAGATGATCACGCTGTTGCTTTTATTGAGCTACCTGTTTGCGCGGATTGCCGTCATTGGTACACCTGGCATCTTTTTATATGGAGGTTTTATTTTTCTCTCGGTATATGCCCTCACCGAATTTATGGACGGCAGCGCTTATGCCCCGGTATGGGAGTTTGCAAGAGCAGCCATGGGCGTTTCGCTGATCCTGAGTATGGGCGACTGGTTCAAAGCCGGCGAATGGTGGAACGGTATCAGGATCATCCTGCTCATCTACTTCCCGGTGTCGGTGGTAACCGTGGCCTGGTTGCAACAAAAAGAAAAGCGCCGGTTGGTGGCGCTTTGATAAAAAAATTTATTGAAGTTTCTCTTCATTATTTCCGGGAAACAGAACCATTGCTCAGCGTATTGTTGATCGTACGCCAGATGCCCAATGGGTTTTCATCTTTCAATTCATCCGGCAACCATTCATTTTTCCATCCCTGGAACGAAAGGGGTCTTGCGAAACGCTTGATGCCATCTGCTCCTACGGCACTATACCGGCTATCTGTAGTAGCGGGGTAAGGGCCGCCATGCTGCATGCTCAGGCAAACTTCTACTCCCGTAGGAACGCCGTTCATGATGAAGCGGCCGCACATTCCTTTAATGGCATCGATGAGCGTAGCGTGCGTTGCTACATCACTATCATTCGCCATCAGCGTTGCAGTGAGTTGTCCTTCCAGTTTTTCAGCAACAGCCTGTAACTCGGTGGCGTCTTTGCAGCGAATCACCAGTGAATAAGGCCCAAATACTTCCTGGTGTAATACAGGGTTGCGCAGGAATTCAGCGCCGGTTGCGGTGGCTACCAGGGCCGCACCATCAAATTCTGCCGCCTCCTTTGCCGCTTTGCCGATGGTTTCAACGCCTTCCTGCGACAGCGCTAATTCCTTTTTACTATTGTATGCTTTCGCGATGCCCGGGTGCAGCATGGTAGCGGGTGCTACCTGTGCAATTTCTTGTCCGAGCGTTTTGATAAAAGTTTGTAATCCTTCTCCCTCAACGCCAATCAGCAATCCGGGATTGGTACAAAACTGTCCAACACCCAGGGTAATGGAACCAGCGTATTGTTTCGCGGTTTCGGCAGCTGCTTCACCCAGTTTGCCAGGCAACAGGAATACCGGGTTGATGCTGCCCATCTCTGCAAATACGGGAATCGGCACTTTTCGCTGGTTGCCCCAATCGAACAACTGCTTACCACCCGCAGTAGACCCGGTAAAGCCTACTGCTGCTGTATGCGGGTGTTTTACCAGCGCTTCCCCGGTCTCAAACCCACGGCCATGCACATGCGCGAACAGGCCATCGGGCATTCCCGTCCGTTTAGCGGCGGCCCAAATCGCTTCTGCTACCATTTGTGAAGTAGCCTCGTGGGCAGGATGTGCCTTCACGACCACCGAGCAACCCGCTGCTAAAGCACAGGCCGTATCACCACCTGCTGTTGAATAGGCAAAAGGGAAATTACTGGCGCCAAACACCACAACCGGTCCCAATGGAACCAGCATTTTTCGAATGTCGGGCTTGGGTGGTGTTTTATCCGGAATGGCCGTATCGATACGTGCGTCCAGCCATTGTCCGTTTACACAGGCATCAGCATAGCTTGTAAGCTGGAACATGGTCCTCGCCCGCTCGCCCCGCAACCTTGCCTCGGGCAAATGGGTTTCCGACATCGCGGTTTGAATCAATGCATCGCCTGCTTTTTCCAATTCTTCGGCGATGGCATACATGAATGCCGCCCTTTGCTTCAGGGAATATTTGCTGTAAACCAGGAATGCCTTCCGGGACTCTTGCATAATTACATCGATCTCTTCAAGGCTGGCGTCTTTAAACATAATTTTTCTTTTTTGTTGAACCTTGTTTCACAGGGCTGCAATTTACCGGTAAAATGCATTGAACGGATCAAATACTCGTTGGTCGACAGCCATTAGTCGATAGGCAAGCATTCCGGGTCTGCGCTCCGTGGCGACTATTCATGGTTTATAGTTCTTTGTTCAAAGTTCCTCCAGTCCGGTCCGGTCCGCTCCCATTCACACTTGCATTAAATTGGCGCTTATCCCGCCCCTGAGCTTACATTGAATTCAATGGCTGGCGGTTGGTAGGTAGCCGGCAACTTGGGCTATTCGTGGTCAGATTTTGTCTGAGGTATAATGGCTGCAACGCAAGGCACAGGGTTTGATTTGAATTGGTTGATATTAACAATCAAACCATGAAAAAAACTTTGTTACTGGCTATTTTACTTTTCCCGGTCGTTCTTGGGTTTTCACAGGCCGATACCCTGCCTCCGCCCTTTGCGACCAAATCGCACATGAATTTCAGTAATGTCGTTGGTTGGGAAGATGGTGAAAAACCCATCGCGCCGGAGGGCTTTCAAGTTACATTGTATGCAAGCGGTTTTAAAAACCCGCGGTGGATCTGTCAAACCCCCAATGGCGATATCCTGGTGGCTGAATCCAACGGCCATCACAGTTTCTGGCAACGGCTGGCAGCACCGCTGGTGGGCGCGCAAAAAGCCACCAGCCTGAAAAAAAGTGCCAACCGCATCACCCTGCTGCGGGATGCTAACCACGATGGACAACCGGAAATCAGGCAGACGTTTATCGATAAAGGATTGGATGCACCCTTTGGCATGCTGGTCATGGGCAACTTTCTCTATGTCGGCAATCAAAGCTCGCTGCTACGTTACCCTTACCAACCGGGTGATTTGGTAATGAGTGCGAAGCCGGACAAACTTATTGATCTGCCGGCCGGGAAGGTAAACCGGCATTGGGCAAGAAATATTATTGCTAACGCCGATAGCAGCAGGATTTACATCGCCGTAGGCTCGGGCGATAATGTCGCAGAAAAAGGTATGGAGTATGAGATCAACCGGGCCTGCATTTTAGAAGTGAAACCCGATGGAACCGGACTGCGCGTGTACGCTTCAGGCTTACGTAACCCGGTGGGAATGGGATGGGCACCGGGCACCCGCACGTTATGGGCTGCGGTGAATGAAAGAGACGAACTTGGTGATGACCTGGTACCGGATTACCTCACCAGCATTAAAGAAGATGGTTTCTATGGATGGCCTTATTCCTATTTTGGCGACCATGTTGATCCGAGAGTAAAAGAGAAAAGGCCGGACCTCGTGAAAAAAGCCATCGTGCCCGATTTGCCCCTCGGTGCACATACGGCATCACTTGGACTTTGTTTCTACACTGGTGGTAAATTTCCGCCGAAATACCAAAATGGGGCATTTATTGCACAACATGGGTCCTGGAATCGCTCTGTATTATCGGGCTATAAGGTAATATTTGTTCCTTTTAAAAATGGTAAACCATCGGGTGAGCCAGTGGATTTCCTCACAGGCTTTGTAAAAGATCTCGATCATGAGAAAGTGCGCGGAAGGCCGGTGGGCGTTTTTCAATTGCAGGATGGTTCACTGCTGGTCACCGACGATAAGAGCAACTGCATCTGGCGGATCAGCTATCAACAATAACAGATAGCATTCGCAGGCAAGTGCGTACTTTTGGCCGACAAAATTGTTCATGAGCCGCAAAGTAAAAATTGTCTTATTCTGTATTCTTTGTTTTGCCCTGATAGGCTGCGACCAGGTGACCAAAGAACTGGCAAAGACGCATTTGAAAGACAAGCCTGCTATTTCCTACTACCACGACTTTTTCCGGTTCGATTATGTGGAGAACACGGGTGCATTTTTGAGCTTCGGGGCCGACTGGTCGCCTGCGCTGAGCTTTTGGCTGATGAATATATTGCCGCTCTTGTTTTTGATTGGCCTTTTTGTGTATGCGCTCAGGAAAACAGCTTCCTGGACCTTCAAAGAATTACTTCCCTACCTCCTTATCGTTTCCGGCGGACTAGGGAACATCATTGACAGGATATTGTACGATCGGCATGTCACCGACTTCATGAACATGGGCGTCAACGGACTTCGAACCGGCATCTTCAATGTGGCAGATATGTATGTAACGGCAGGTGTGATTATGATAGTGGTAATGCAGTGGAGGAAACCGAAAGTACAAAGTACTTAGTACAAAGTACCAGGATGGTCGTTGCGGGTGCAAGCCCCTAACCTCCTACCTCAAACCCCTCCCTGG
>JAGWTK010000364.1 GCA_028876035.1 Bacteroidota bacterium | reverse complement strand
ATGATCCTGCGAAAGCCGATCTCGCCATCGTTTTTGTGAAAGGCCCGAACGGCGGCGTGGGCTATCTGCGCGAGGATCGGGAGAAAGGCAGTAATGGCTATGTCCCCATCAGTTTACAGTACGGGAAGTATACTGCTACCGATGCCCGTGCACAAAGCATCGCTGCCGGCGACCCCGTGGTTGACCCAACCATTACCAATCGATCTTACAAAGACAAATCCACCACCGCTTCCAATATCACCGATTTGAAATCCATATTAGACACCAAAGCTGCAATGAATGGAAAGCCCGTCATTGTGAGTATGTCACTGACCAATCCTGCAGTCGTATCGGAATTTGAATCACAGGTAGATGGTTTGCTCGTTTCCTTCGGCGTACAGGACCAGGCACTGGCCGATATTTTATCCGGCAAAGTTGAGCCATCTGGTTTGTTGCCCCTGCAAATGCCGGCCGATATGCATACGGTAGAAACACAAAAAGAAGACGTACCGCAGGATATGCAACCACACAAAGACAGTGAAGGACATGTTTACGATTTTGCGTATGGCCTTAATTGGAAAGGCGTGATTAAGGATGGGCGGACCATGAAGTATGGGAAGAAGTAGAGGAAGGCTGCTGGCTACTAGCTATTAGCTGCTGGTTGCAAGCTTCATGCTACAGGCAGTTGAAACCGAGAAAAACATTTCGCCTTTACATAATAACAACAGGGGGGCTAGCAAAATAACATAGCCAGGCTCCTGTTGTGTCACTCACTTGTACGGCATTACTTGATTCAGCAAAACGACAACCAACCTATATGCGTATGCGAAAATTTGCTTTCACCCTGCTAAGTCTTGGCAGCATTATGCACATCCATGCCCAGCAATCCAAACAACACCTGCCCATCATCGATGTGCACGTGCATGCAATGAAAATGAACCCGGCGTTTGGAGCCGACATGTGTCCCTGGTTCCTCAGTAATATGCCCGGCGGCGACCCGAATCAGCCGCCACCCGCATTCATCAACACCGACTGTGCCATGCCACTGCATGCCGCCAAATCGGATAAAGAATTCCAGGATTCTTTAATAGCTACCATGAACCGCTTAAACATTACCATCGTGGCGAGTGGTGATGCGGGCATTATCCGCAACTGGCAAGAAGCCGCTGCACCCGGACATGTCATACCCAGCATTGGTATCAGCTCTTCCAAAGAAATGACGGTGGTAGCGTTCACCGATTCATTGTCCTCTGGCTTTTATAAAGTAATGGGTGAAACAGCCCCGCAGTACCAGGGCATGTCGCCCAGCGATACTTCGCTCGACGCCTATTTCGCTGCTGCCGAAAAATTAAATATTCCCGTGGGCATTCATATGGGGACCGGTGGCAATGGTATGGCCAATTTAACTTCCCCTAAATACCGTGCTTCCATGGGTAATCCCTTATTGCTGGAAGATCTCCTCGCACGCCATCCCAAACTGAAAGTATGGGTAATGCACGCCGGCTATCCCATGATCGATGAAATGATTGCCTTGATGGGTGCCAATGCCTACGTGTACGTAGACGTAGCCGGTATGATCTGGAGCTACCCACTCGAAGAAGTAAACAATTATATCAAACGCCTGGTGGTGGCCGGTTTTGGTAAAAGAATCATGTACGGCACCGATTTAATGATCTGGCCAAAGCTGTTGGAAACTTCGCTCAGTGTGATCGAAAATGCCAACTATCTTTCGTTTGATCAAAAAAGAGATATCCTCTACAACAATGCCGCGAGGTTTTTCCGGCTGAACGAACAGAAATCGAAATAATTCCTCTTTATTTTTTGAAAAGCCGGACTTAATCGTCCGGCTTTTTCATTTCACGCCTTTGCATTGACGAGCTGCTGTTATTTTAATTATGATTAATGAGCGGCTATTGGTCGCTGTTAGTACCTTCACCTTCCCGCCATACCTTCTGCCACTTTGCCTGGCAAGTCATTCTTTTTTCCTCATACAAACAAACTTCCATGTGTAGAAATTTTACCCATGCACTTCTTTTTGTGCTTACTTCTTTTCCTGCATTGCTAAAGGCGCAACCGCCCGTTGTTGGCTGGAACAAATTATTAGGCAGCAACCAGGATGAATCTACCTTGTCGATGATTGCCACCAGTGATGGCAATTATGTGTTCGTCGGCTCCACCCCCGGCAGTCAGAATGGCGATATCAGTGCAAGCGGTCATGGCGGAAAGGACTATTGGCTGGTAAAAGTTGATCCCGCTGGCAATAAGATCTGGGATAGATTATTTGGCGGCGGTGCCGACGATGAACCATCCGAAGTCATCCAAACAGCTGATGGCGGATATGCTATTGCCGGGTATAGTAAGAGCAGTCAGAGTGGAGATGTAACCGGCACACTGCATGGAACCAATGGCTACTCCGATCTCTGGGTCGTAAAAACCGACGCATCGGGCAATCTTCAGTGGCAAACACTATTGGGAGGCGCTGACGTTGATGCTTTCTACGGAAGTGGGATCAGGCAACTGTCCGACGGGGGATTCATCATTGCCACTTCGTCTTCACAAAACCTTGATGGAAGTTCACCAAACGGCGATGTAACAGATACTTACCATGGACAAACGGATGGTTGGTTGGTGCGGCTGGATGCAACTGGTCAAAAACTGTGGGACAATTTGCTGGGCGGGATTAATGGTGACTTTTTCAATGGAATTGAACTACTGGGTGACGGCAATTTCCTGGTGACTGGCAACACCAATAGCTTTCACACAGCGGACGGCGATATCACCAATTTCGCACATGGTATTGGGCTAATACCTAAACCTGATGCACTGGTGATGAAAGTTGACCAAAGCGGAAATCGAATTTGGGACAAAGAATATGGCAGTTTTGGTTTTGAAGGATCGCCCAACCTGCGCCTTACCAATGACGGCGGTTTTATTTTTGGCGTTTCTACCAGTGCGGGCTATGTGTTTGGCGCGGGCGATATCACGGATCCATTTTACAGTACAAGCGGCGATGCGGATGAATGGGTAGTAAAGGCAGATGCCGATGGAAACATCCAGTGGAATCGATTGCTGGGAGGAAGCAGTTCAGACGGAGGACAAAGCTCGCTCTGGCAGGAAGCCGATGGCGGATATATCGTTGCTACTTCATCCTTCAGCAGCCTGAACGGAGCTGTTTCAGACACTACGCATGGTCTCAGCGATCTTTGGCTGGTTAAACTCAATCCGGCCGGAACAAAACAATGGGACAAACTTTTCGGAGGCTCGCAAAACGAAAGTTCAGGCACACTGCTGCCATTGGCGTCGGGTGCAGGATATATTTGGTCGGGCATCAGCAACAGTAGCCAAAGCGGCGATATTACAGCAGCCAGTCATGGTGGTTACGATGTGCTTTTACTGCGACTCGTACCCGACGCTGCCGGCGGCGCACTCCCACTGACCTTCCTTTCCTTTACTGCCATTGCGAAAAGCAATATTGTTTGGCTTGAATGGAAGACGGCCAACGAAATCAATACAAAAGATTTTGTGGTACAAAGAAGTGCAGACGGCAATTCATGGTTTGATATCGGCACAGTAGAGGCAGGCGGACAAAACGCTGCGGTGCTTCGTTATTCCTACGCCGACAATGCGCCGGCAGCCGGACAAAATTATTACCGGCTCCTGCAGCGAGATAAAGATGGGCAGTTTAGTTACAGCAAGATCCAATCCATCACAGTGAACGGTCAAGGCACCGATTTCAGGGTACTTGTAAATCCCGTGAACGGGAAAACACTGGAACTGCAAACATCGGTAGCATCGATCGCAAGGATTTATAATTTGCAGGGCATTGTACTCAAACAAGTGCAACTCAGTGGCGGACGAAATACGATCGATGTAAGCGGACTGGCAGCTGGTAGCTATAGCATCAGCACCGGGAACCAGGTGCAGCAGTTTATCGTCCGGTAAAACGTACAACAACTCATTTTAAAAGCCGGGATCATGCCCGGCTTTTTTCATCCGCGTCGGTCTGACAATTAAATTCCCGTTAATGGGCGGATTTTTAGCAAAACTCATTACCATGAATTACAGGGATTGGGCGTTCTTTGCAGCGCTGGCCGGCGTTTGCAAGCATACCAGGACTTATGTCAAAGCATTTTTTGAGTAATTTGCCGCCATCCAAAACACCCCAACCTATGAACAAACACCAGCGACTGCTGTTTCATATGATTTCCTGAAGAACACTACTACTATTACTACTATGACGAAGGCAATTCTATTTCCTTTTGCTCTTGCTTTGCTCGTACTGGCAGGTTGTTCCGCCAACGGCAGCAAACAACCAACAGAACAGGCAGCGCAGGTCCCCGTTTTTAAACTTCAATTATCCGACACTGTTCTCTACCAGAACTATGTTGCCGACATCCGTGCCGTGCAAAACGTGGAGATACGCGCCAAACTCACCGGCTTTATCGATAAAATCTTTGTGGATGAAGGCCATTCCGTAAAAAAAGGCCAGGTACTTTTTGAACTGAACGACGCAGAGTACCGCACGGACATGAGCAAGTCGGCCGCGGCGCTCGCCAATGCCAAGGCAGAAGAAAAAGGGGCAGAGCTTGAATTATCAAGAGTCAAACTGCTGGTAGATAA
>JAGWTK010000363.1 GCA_028876035.1 Bacteroidota bacterium | reverse complement strand
TATGTCTACCGTTCAAAAATTCTCTTTACGGCAGCGTGCACGCAGTTTTCGGTTTGCTTTCAGTGGCGTGAGGTCGTTTTTTGCAACCCAGCACAATGCACGTATTCACGCTGCTGCCACCCTGCTGGTAGTTGTTGCTGCATGTTACTTTCATATTGGCGGTGCCCACCTGGCATTGCTGGTGGTATCCATTGCACTGGTGTGGGCGGCAGAACTTTTCAACACCGCCATCGAAGCCATTTGTGATTTTATGCATCCTGGCTGGCACCACCGGGTGAAATACATCAAAGATCTCGCGGCAGCAGGCGTACTGGTGATCTCGGTTGCTGCCTGCATCGTTGCCCTCATCGTATTTCTTCCTGTTGTTTTCGGTACGCCATTGCAATAGGTTTTACTCATCCTGTATTGAAACACTAATAGTCTACCAATATGATAAAGAGAGTTTTTATTATGCCGCTTTTGCGTTTCCAGAGTGATTTGTGGAAATCGGAAGTGCACCGCTTACTGCTGCTTTCGTTTTTCTTTGGTTTTGGCATGCTGGTATTGCGTATGGCCTACACCGGTAGCCTGCATTTTGCCTTCCTTGTCTGGAACCTGTTCCTCGCTTTTATTCCGTGGATGATTTCATATACCGTATTTACAAGGCCCGCTTTGCTGCAACGTTCCTGGTTATTCCTGCCGGCCTTCCTGCTCTGGCTCTTGTTTATTCCAAACTCGTTCTATGTTATTACCGATCTTTTCCACCTCTACGATAGCTGGGCTGTTCCGCGCTGGTACGACCTGATGCTGATATTCTGTTTTGCATGGAATGCGCTGCTGCTGGGGGTGTTGTCGGTCCGCCACATGCACAAGATTTTTCGTTTTGCGCTTGGTTTCAAAAACGACTGGCTCTTTGTGTATCCTGTCATGTTCCTCAATGCACTGGGCATATTCATGGGTCGTTACCTGCGGTTCAATAGCTGGGATATCGTTTCGGATCCCTTATCGCTTACCCGTAACATGCTGCATACATTGTTCCATCCCCTGCAATACAAGAGTGGCTGGGCGATGGTGTTTTGCTTTTCGTTTTTCCTGAGTTTGTTCTATATGACCCTCCAGAAACTGCGGCGGATCTTCTGATTTGTTTTTTAAACCTTTCCTAATACATCTACTATGCAAACATCTGAAGACTGGATTGCCTGGTTCAGGCAGAATGCCGGCGAACAAAGAATCGACTGGTCCATCCAACCTGTTATTACTCCGGAAGAAAAAAAAGCCGTGCTGCACTCGTTGCAGGCATGGCAACTGGGAGAAACCTCCGATGGTCGTCACCTGATGGCCGCGGCGCACCGTTACTCAGCCGCAACGGATGATAAGGCTTATCCACAGGCAGTCCTCCTTTTTATCAAAGAGGAGCAAAAGCATGGCAATAACCTGGGGCGCTATCTTGATCGGATCGGCGAAGCCCGCATCAGCCGCAACTGGGGCGACACTTTGTTCCGAAAAATTCGTTACTGGAATACCAGCATGGAATGGTGGACGCTCGCTGTGATTACAGTAGAAAGTACCGCGCAGGTTTATTACCAATGTTTGAAAGATGCAACGAACTGTGCTTTGCTGCGCCAGATCTGCACGGATATCCTGATTGATGAAGCCTATCACATCGACTTCCAGTTACAGCGGATGCAAATGATTTATGTGGCGCACAATCGGGTCGCGCGCAGCTGGCGGCTCTACTTCTACCAGGTGTTCTACTACGGAACCATCACGGTGGTTTGGCTGGCGCACCGCCGGGTATTTGCGGCAGGCGGTGTTGGATTCAAAAAATACCTGCGCAAGATGCACGCAAAGTTTAGAAAGACCATTCAGCGAATACCAGCCAAAGCGTACCGCGACCTGGCCGCAGAAGAGCTGATGACCATTAAACCTGTCCTGTAAACAAAAATCCCGCTGTTGATGCAGCGGGATTTGTTTTATTGGCTGAAAATATTAGAAATCGATGCCCATGCCAAAGTACCAGATCGGTTTGCCGCGGAAGAATCGATCCATTGTCCACGCTGCATCCAGTTTCAGGAAATAACCCAGCAAGGTACTGCGTGCGCCGAAACCGTATCCGCCTACAAAAGGTCCAATACCACCCGCTTTGATACGCACGGATACCGGGTTGTTGGGATCATTCTGATCAGTGTACACCACCTGCGGACGCTCGATTTTTCCATATGCACCGTTCCAGGCACTTCCAAGATCAATAAACTGCGTGAGCATGAAGTTCCGCAGGAAGGCATTGTTGATTGGCTTATTGAAGAAGGTTGTAAATACCGGGAAGCGGAACTCACTGTTAAGCGTAACCGCATTGTTACCGTTGGCGATATTCTGGTTGAAGCCGCGCATATTCAGTGCCAGTCCCTGGTAAGCATATTCCGGATCCTGTGGTTGGAGGCCCTGGTTGGCTTTGGGGAACAGCCATCCGTCGGCGCCACCGAGGTAGTACAATATTTTTTCGGGTCCCCAGCTGAAATCAGCAGCTGCCCGACCAGCCCAGATGAAATTGCGGAAGATGGGGTAGTAGTAACGGATATCGGTACCGAAATTGAAATTGCCACTGCCCTTGGTCGTATCCTTTTTCAGGTTGGTATTCATATCTACGTACACTTTATACCGCATGCCCTTGTAAATATTCACCACGGGATTGAGGGTATTGTCGTACACGTATTCCAAATGGGTAAGCAGGTAAGACTGTTTCCTGTCGGGTGCCTGCAGCGAAATATCATCTGCCCCGCGAATAACGTATTTATCTGTTCTTACGCCTGCCGACAGCCGGATGCTTTTTACTTTATCAAAGGGGTACTTTACAATACCCTGGTACAAATTCGTGTATAGCTTGGCGTTATAATTGCCAATTGAACCAATTTGTGTTTCGCGGTAATATACGGCAGAGAGGTCCACTCTTTTCTTGAGGTAATCGAAGCGTGCAAACCATTCGCCGCCGGCATCGAACAGGGAATTATTGGCCGTGATAAAGGGTGTAGTACCGGTATTGGCATTCACAAATCCGCCACTGCCCACCGTATTGATGAGCGGGATGCGGATAGCCCCGGTGAAGCGGAGGTCTTCCATCACATCAAATACACTCGCTTTGAGCAGTCCGTTGAAACCGCCGTTTGCATTAAGTACAACCGGCAAACTACCTGTGTAAGGCTGGTATTTGTTCACCAGTACATCGTTGTTGAAGCCAGCGGATACATTATCGCCAAAGAATTTCAGTTTATAGTCGTACCGCTTTGCCTTAGCGAGTATCGTTGGGGGCAGACTGTTGAATCTGTCCTCGGCTTCGCGGCGACTGCTGCTGTCTTTTTTCTCGTTTTCAAAACCCGTTTCAAAAGCATTGTCTTTTTTTGTTGCATCGGGATTGTTTGCATCTTCTGCTGCTTTGGCTGCTTTTGCTGCGGCGATGCGGTCGGCTTCGATGGTTTTGCGACGGTAGTCGGTCGGCCTTGGATTTACATTGCGTTTCTTCAGGGCGCTTTCATCTACTTTGAGTTTGTACATGAAGAGCAAATCACCTTCCTGGCGCAGTTCGCTCACGAGGCCGTTGTCACCCGCTATCTTGGTTTCGATCAGGCTGCTCTGGTAATTGGTGAGCGGGAATACATAAGCAGAGTCTTTGGTAAGTGAAAAAGTAAAGACGGAATCGGGTTCCTGTTTGTTATTGAGGTTGAGGACGGAGTCCAGTTCTTTTGGTTCCGGGTTGTGCAGAATGGCATCACCCACTTTGTATACGGTATCTACGCCCGCCCGACGGGTAGAGAAAAATCCGGCCCAGCGGTTACCAATACCGTTCTCGTCGCTCACATAAGTAAAATGCGCCACATTGTATTGTGCCGGAAAGCGTGCGTTGCCGTATTGGAGTTTGCTCAGCTGGGAAATCTGTTTGAACTCGCTGCGGTTCCAGTTGTCGACCATATAAATATTATAGTGACTGTTCGAAGGAAGCACAGTATCATTGCTGGGAGCTGCTGCACTGGGGCGGTTCGATGAATAGAGAATGCCGGTTTTGCCCGGGAAGGCGACAAAGCTGGCATCCAAATCATCGTACACGTCATTGGTGATTTGTTCGATCGTTTGTTTATCGATCTTGTAGGTAAAGATGTCCGATTGCCCGTTTTTCACGGCACTGAACAGCAGGGTGTTTTTATCGAGCATGTATTTCACATCCTGCACCTGGTCAAATTCAAGATCCTGTTTGATGGGCTTGTATCGTTTGATGAGGTCGTACACGAACAGTTTCACTTTGCCTTCTGCATTGTACACCACGGCTAAGTTGGTACCCTTTCCATCCCAGGCCATCAACGGGTAATGCGGGTTCACATCGTTTTCTTCCATCAGCACGCCGGTTTCCAGCAGCACTTTGCGGTTTACAAAGTTTTCATACAGCACCACACAATACTTGCCTTTTTTATACTCTCCCACTGCGTAGGTTTGGCTGCGTGGCATCGGATTCGGTGAAAACTGGAAAAATCTCTTGTGCAGGTTTACGTCCTCGGTGTTTTGTACAAAGCCCTTGGGCTGGTTGCGGCGGCCGCGGATGTCTTTGTCGTAGCGGTCCTCCTGGTAGGCCATGAAGT
>JAGWTK010000362.1 GCA_028876035.1 Bacteroidota bacterium | reverse complement strand
AGAAATTCGGTGAGGATGATTCGTCGCTTGGCGCCAAGCGCTTTTTTCAGACCAATCTGACTCGTGCGTTCCTTTACCGTAACAAACATGATATTGGCAACGCCAAACATACCTACGATGAGCGACAGGCCGGCGATAAACCATCCGCCCAGGTTCATACCGGTGATAATGGGATCGAGGGTTTTTGAGAAACTGTCTATATCGTTGAGGGAAAAATTCCGGTCCTGCCCCGGGTTCAGCCGCCGCAATGAGCGCATGATTCCCGTCAGTTCATCTTTGAGCGCTTCCATGGGCACTTGCCGGCTGATGGCCTGTACCATGATATTGCCACCTGCATTTTTCAGGGGGATGATGTTGCCCAGCACCTGGTAAGGCATAATCAGTGCATTGTCGTAATCCCAGGCATCGAGTATGCTGGAACCTTTCTTGGGAAGAACACCCACTACGGCAACGGGTCGATCGTTTTTCAATTTGATGATCTTGCCAACGGCATTCGCTGCTTTTCCAAACAGGTTCTCCGCGGCCATATACCCCATCAATACCACATTGGCGCCGCTTTCATATTCTGATTTCTCGATGTTTCGTCCCTCTGCCACGGTGAGCGACTGCATGATGGAAAACCCCTCCGTTACACCGTCGTAATGAAGGTTGGTAACGAGCGCACCATCGTATTCGGCAGGGCCATCTATATTGGCGAAATAGGCGACATAAGAAGGATAGATGATCTTCTTTTCAATCAGGTTCATTTCGTTAATCGTTGGCTCCGGGCGATTCACGTATTTCCACCAGGGATAATCGGGACCACCGCCATTCTCAAACTTGCCAATGAATACCGTTCCGCGGGCGATTGAATTCAAATCGTCTTTCACCGCTTTTTCCATGCTGTTGATCACGGCCAGCACGCTAATGATGCAAAAAATACCTACGGTAATGCCGAAAAGAGAAAGGAAAGTGCGCAGCTTGTTGGCACGGAATTCCTGGAGGGCCATTTTGAAACTGCTGCCAATAATTTCAAGTGTTCTTCGCATAGGAGTGGTAAGGTTTTAACGAGGCGGCAAGGGCAGCTTAAGGTACGGAAAAATAATGTTGGAACCCCCAAATTAATTTTAATCAGGTGGCTGTAAACTTTTGGAGAATAGAAGTAAATTAGCCTTAGTTCTTTCAGCTAATCCTATCGCCCAACCTGTGCAGTAACTTTTATTTTCTCACCCAAAAACTTACTCCAATGGTTACAGCAGATCTCTCACAGCTTTCGGCTGAATGCAGCACATGGCGCGCACAGATGCGCCGTTACCGGGACGAAATCACCAACCTCAAAAACCAGCTCCGGCAAATTGCACTGAAGGCCACGCGCCGCGAACAACTCCAGGATGTTGAACATTACGAAAACCAGTTTCACATCCAGCTTATCAACATCCACGATCTTAAACAATCCATCAAACAACACGATTTACGAAGTTCCGGCGCAGTGATACCTGAAACCGGAAGGGTCAACTACACCCTGCTGGCGGAACACGAACAACTGCATGCAGAATACCTCCGCCTGCAAAGCTTACTGGATGATCTGAAAGCAAGATTCAACCAGTTCATGGCCCGGCTGAACTGATTACATAATAATCTCGGATTCCCTCTTCTTCCTGTAGCAGTGATCCTGCCGCAAGCCCATTTATTGACTTATAAAACCAAACAAAATGGCAGACTTTGATACTTCACACGTAAAAAACATCGTCTTGCTGGGCCATGCCGGCTCGGGTAAGACCAGCTTAGCGGAAAGCATGCTGTACGAAGCAGGCCTGATCAATCGTCGCGGAACCGTTGCAGAACGCAACACCGTAAGTGACTATCACGACCTCGAAAAAGAAAGAGGGAATTCTGTTTTTACCACCCTGCTGCACGCCCGCTGGAAAGGCTATAAAATCAATATTCTTGATACACCCGGATACGACGACTTCGCCGGGGAAGTGATTGCGGCGCTGCGCGTTGCCGACACCGGCATCATGCTGGTCAATGGCGTATCGGGGGTGGAAGTAGGCACCGATATAATATGGGAATATACCGAACGCTTTCGTACGCCCATGATATTTTGCGTGAACAAACTGGACGATGACAATGCAGATTACGATAGAACGGTTAATGAAATAAAAGCCCATTTCGGAAATAAAATTGCCGTTGTGCAATACCCGCGGCAAACAGGGGCCGGCTTTCATGAAATCATCGACGTGCTGCGCATGACGATGTACAAGTTCAAAGACACAGGCGGAAAACCGGAAAAATTAGCCATTCCTGATGAAGAACGGGAGAAAGCCGAACGCCTGCACAAAGAACTGGTAGAAGCTGTTGCCGGTAACGACGAAGCGCTGATGGAAAAATATTTTGAGAAAGGTGAACTTGACGAAGACGAGATGCGCGACGGACTTAAAAAAGCCATGATTCACCACGATTTGTTTCCGCTGTTTTGCCTGTCTGCCGAGCGGAATATGGGTAGCGGCCGCCTGATGGGATTCATCGACAACTGTTGCCCGGCAGCCAATGAAATGCCGCCACAGAAAACCAAAAAGGGAGAAACGCTGGAATGCGATGCAAAGGGTCCGGCCTGCATATTCGTTTTCAAAACGATTGCTGAGAGCCATGTAGGAGAGATGAGCCTGTTTAAGGTCTATTCCGGCACCATCAAAAGCGGTATGGAACTCGTGAATGAAACTACCGGCGTAGCAGAAAAACTGAACCAGCTTTTCGTTATCGAAGGGCATAACCGTACCAATGTGAATGAGCTGGTGGCTGGAGACATCGGCGCCACCATCAAATTGAAGAATACGCATGTCAATAATACCCTGCATGAGAGAGGCCGGAACATCGAACTGCAGCCCATTCAGTTCCCTGCGTTCAATATGACCGTGGCGATTGAAAGCCTCCGCAAGGGAGAAGAGGAAAAAATGTCGGCCGCATTGCACACACTGCGCGAAGAAGATGCTACCATACAGGTGGAAGTGTCTCCGGAGCTGAAACAAATTCTTATCCACTGCCAGGGTGAATTGCACCTCGCCGTCATCCGCTGGAAACTCGAACATATTCATAACCTCGCGATTCAGTTCGTGCAACCGCGCATCCCGTACCGCGAAACGATCAGGACTGCTGCGGAGTCGAGCTACCGGCACAAAAAGCAAAGCGGTGGCAGTGGCCAGTTCGGCGAAGTGTTCATGCGCATTGAACCCTGGTTTGAAGGGATGCCTGAACCAAACGGTCTCAACGTGCGTGGCCGCGAAACCTATGACCTCGACTGGGGCGGAAAACTGGTTTTTTACAATTGTATTGTGGGTGGCGCGATCGATACCCGCTTCCTTCCATCTATCTTAAAAGGAGTGATGGAAAAAATGCAGGAGGGGCCACTAACGGGCTCGTATGTACGCGATGTACGGGTCTGCGTTTTTGACGGGAAGATGCACCCGGTCGACAGCAATGATATCTCTTTCAAAATCGCTGGTCTGCAGGCATTCCGCCAGGCCTTCCAGCAGGCAGCACCGCAGTTACTGGAACCGATCAACATACTGGAAGTGCTTTGTCCGGATGATTTGACCGGCAGTGTAATGGGCGATCTCCAAAGCCGGCGTGCATTGGTAGAAGGACTGGACAGTGAAGGTCATTTCACCCGCATCGTAGCGAAGGTGCCCCTGGCCGAATTGCACGACTATTCATCCAGTCTTCGTTCCCTCACGCAGGGAAGGGCTAAGTTCAACACCCGATTTGCTGAATACGCCGCCGTGCCTTTCGATATCCAAAAGAAATTGCAGCAGGAATACGGTAAGACCATGAAAGAAGAAGTATAGTCTGTTCCGCTCCGAACGCTGAAAGCCCAGGCAATGCACCCCCCGGTGCTTGCCTTTTTTTTTCGTAGATCTACGATTTTTTTTGGGGGCTAAACTGGAAAATTACTGCTTATGATCGTTGATTCCCTTTGTTAACCATCGTGGATAAACATAGGGATAAAAAGTTATGTTAATACTCCAGTTTGGCCGGTATTTTGTTACTGGTCGCCTGAAAAATCCAGACTGACCCGTATTCAATATCCAACCATGAAAACCCTTTTACACCGTTTGTTCAAACTGGCTGCTGTTTTCTGTTTATGCTGGGGGTTCTCCACCCCGGTGCTGGCGCAGGGCAAAAAGATATTTGTCGGCACAGGTAGCGGCTTCGTCGATTATTCAAACGCACAGGCGACACTTAATCTGAAAGATGAGGATACCGTGGTGATTCGGCCCGGCAAGTACAAGCTCATGAACTTTCAGAACATTACGGCGAGCCCTGGTCACAAGATATACATCATGAACGGCGGGGCGGTGGAATTTTCCGATCCTTCTGCGTCTACCTTTTACAACCTGACCAATGTTGAAATTCGTGGCGACGGTGATCCAACCGTTCCCTACGGCTTTTATATACACGATGTTTTGCGGGGGATTTCCATCGGTGGCAATATGAGTGGTGTAACCTTCAGCTACGTACGAATGGACAATGTTACGGACTATGGCATCTTTATGAGTAACCAGTCGCACGTATACGACGGTACCAACAATCCGAACAGTCTGTTTTATGATGTCCACTTCCTGCATT
>JAGWTK010000361.1 GCA_028876035.1 Bacteroidota bacterium | reverse complement strand
AAGAGGCCGTTCCGGACAACGCGAGTTTGCGTACGAGTTGGGTAGCGACCAGTCCGCCCTGCACCCCACTGTTATCCCCTTCGAGGTTTACATCGCCGAAAACAAAAGGACTGTTCGACCAGGAAGCTTCCGCAAATGCCGCCATACGGAAATGCTGGTGTACATCGTCATTAGAATAAAAACGGTATTTGGAATAGATTCTGCCGGACTCGAGGCGCTGGCCCTGGCTGTAGAAATTTGAAAAAGTGGCAGCGGTATGCAGCATCCATTGACGGCTGAGCCCAAACATCAGTTCAGGAGAGAACCGTTGCCACACTTTGCCGGCCTGGTGGGTTCCGGCGACGCGGTAACCGAGTTTGGCCGACAAAGAATGTGCAGGCATATTCGACGCCGGCTCTGAGAATACATATAATTCCTGTGCACCTGCACTGCCCGTACCAAGCAGCAACAGGAGCAGCCATATTCTGCTCATGCTTGAAAATTTAAGAAGGAAGTGTGCTAGGGTTGTTTTAATAATTCCCTGATTGTTTTCTCCAGTTGTTTTCCTTCCAGGTCGCGGGCGACGATATTGCCTTTTTTATCGAGCAGATAAGTCGTTGGAATCTGTTCGATCTTCCATTGATTCGCCACGGGTGCGTCCCAGCCGCCTTTTTCATTCACCTGCAACCAGGCAATGCGATCAGCTTTGATGGCTTTCTTCCAGTTGTCCGGTTCGTCGTCGATACTGATAGAATAGATTTCAAAACCTTTTGCCCTGAGGCCGGGATAGATGCTTACCAGGTGTTTGTTTTCGCGCCTGCACGGTCCACACCAGCTTGCCCAGAAATCAATCAGCACTACTTTGCCTTTTAATGAGGAAAGTTTGATCTCATTACCGTTAACATCTTTCAATGCTACTTCGGGTGCAGCTTCACCGGGTTTTGGCTGCGCCGCAACCGCGAGCGACCATACGGAAAGGATTGCCAGGATGAGTTGTTTCATTGTTGGAAAAATATTGATGCCGTCCGCCTGAACGGACGGCATCAGTGATTAAATGGTTACATGGTAGATGCGGGTACCAGCGGCCAATCCGCCCTTCTCACAACAAGCTTCCGCATGACCGGTTTTAATGCATTGCATCGCCGTTTGTGCACTATACTTCTTAAACGCATTGGGGGTTACAAAATATTTGTCCACCACTACAATTTGTTTCTCTCCGTCCAGCACCTGGTCTTTCACTGCCAAGAAGTGGAATGTCTTCCCGCCGATGGTCACATGACGGTCGTTACCAACCTGCAGGTGATCAAAATTACCGGTAACACCCAGTTTCGCAATAAAGAATCCGGCGTCCTCCACGGCAAGACGCAATGCGTCGATATCGGGCTCGGATTTAAATGTAATATCGAAAGAAGAATTCTTTATGTCCGGCTGCACTTTGTCTACAAAGGGTAAGTTTTTCAGCGCGTTGTCGATCGCCTTTGTGCACATCGCGCAGGTGAGTCCGCTGGCCTGTAAACTTGCTCTGGTAAACTGCGCACGCAATACAGCAGCCGATAGCAGCGATACCAACAAGAAAGTGATTGATTTTAGTTTCATTTCGTTGATTTAAGATTTGCAGCATTTACTGTCTTTGCAGGCAGCCATATCCGTACATTTTGCGGCATCTTTACCACAGGTTGCTTCCTTGCAGCAGGATTTCTCTCTGCAGCATGCTGCAGCAGCAACCGCCGTTTTACTGCAACAGCCACTTGCCTGGCAAGCTTTTGCATCTGTGCAGGCCGTTTCGCCTTTACCGCAACTACCCTCTTTGCAGCAAGCTTTGTCTTTGCAGCAGGCTGCGGCGGATGCAGCGCCATTGCAGCAGGTCATGTCTTTGCAGGCCTTCATATCCGTACACTGGGTTCCATCCTTGGAACAACTGCCGCTCTTGCAACAGGCCTTGTCGCTGCAACAATTGGTGGCAACGGTCTTTTCGGTACTGGCAGCGCGCTGGTAGTGGCAGCAGGCAGGCAATGCGGCGTAGGCTTCGGCACTGGCTGACACATCTCTTGTATCATAGCCAACCGCCGCAACTGCATTTTCTATTTTTACAAGATCCGTTGTGGCGGGCTCATACGCCAGGCTAAGTATTTTGGTGCTGCTATTCCAACTGGCCGATTTGGCACCTACGCCAATTGCAGCGGCTTCAATTTTGTTTTTGCACATGCCGCATTCGCCCCACACTTTTACGGTTTGCTTTTTAAAATTGCTGGCTTTGGCTGATTGAGAAAAACTGTTATATACGAGAAGTGAAAGGCTTGTACAGAACAAGCTGATGAAAAACGTTTTCATAATAATGATTTGATAGGTGTAATAGAATGTCAAACACCCTCTTTACCAAAAGAGGGAACAGCGCATAGATGCGCAGGATACCGTATCAAATTCTGAAAACGCAGTGCAGAAGATAAATGGCTGGCTGGCCGGAAGCTTCGGGCGGTGAGTGGTTATTGATAGAACCGCACTCAACAACGGGCAACTGCCCTATTTGTATGAGCGACCATTCTTGCTGTGTGGCTACCACCGGAGCCTGGATATTATAACCAAAACTGATTGGCTTATGCGCATCCTGCAGCTTCAGGAAATTCACCTCGTCGTGACAGCATTTGTTCTTTTGCTTCTCCATGCCACATTTACTGCAGGCATGGTCGTCATTATCGGCCAGCGTTACGGAAGTTCCAGCCAGCTTGCCCATGCAGTAATGCGCCTGCAACACCAATCCGCTGGTAACGGCGATGTACAAACAGGCAAAACTTATGGCTAGGAATTTCTTCATCTCCTGCAAAAGTAAGGCAGGAGCTTGATACGGTCAAGCTGATTTTGAGCAGGTATTTTCTTTTACCGCTTAGTTAACAAAACTCCAGAGGATGCCTACGCGAAAAACCAGGCCGGGATAGGGATAGCCATCGATCGCCAGGTTGTTATTGGTGAAGCCAAATCCATTCTTCACCCGCATGGTATTCAGGTTTTCGCCGCGTATAAACGCCGTAAAACGCTTCACCCGAAAATGAAAATAGGCATTTATCACGGGTAGCCGCAGACGCACCGTTGAACTGTCCTGGTAGTAGAACTGTCCCAGCAGCGGCGAATAGCCATCCGCCTTATACGGCGTATTGTAGATGAATTCGAGTCCGGTTGCCAGCAACAGGTTTTTAAACCCGAGCGAACCCATATACCCGATACGCTGGCGCGTGAAAACGAGCGGAAGGTTTACAGGTCCATTGCCGGCTTTTTGCTGTACGGTAAGTTCTGCTATCCATTGCAGATGACGCGTAAGTTTGAATTCTTTCTCTGCAGTCACCTGCAGTACATTGAACAAGGCCGAAGACTGCTTTGCCAGGTAGTACTTCTCGAAATAAGTATAAT
Organism: Bacteroidota bacterium; assembly: GCA_028876035.1. Lineage (GTDB taxonomy): Bacteria > Bacteroidota > Bacteroidia > Chitinophagales > Chitinophagaceae > JACMLD01. The sequence continues at coordinate 1,239 of JAGWTK010000361.1, read as the reverse complement.
TGGTGAGGAGGTAATACGCGCCGGTCAGCCGAAGTTTGCGTGCAGGCTGCTCGATCGATGCAAAGATACGGGTGGTATTTTCCTTGTTGAATCCGCTGACATTGGCAAGGTTAAAACTGCTGATTGGATTGAAAATAAAGGAAGGCGTACGGTTTACGTTCTGAAAGCCCACCTGCAGGTATCCAATCTGCTTACTAACATAGCGGCGAAGACTGCCATACGCATTGTAGTCACCCGCATTTAAACCAGTCAGGTACAACTCAGCTTTCGCCAGGGCATCCCATTTCTGGTTGCGTGTTTTGTTCCGGTATTCGGCATGTACCCAGGTATTGTGGTATTGTGCCGTACCTCCGTCGAAAACGCCTTTCAGGTTTTGAAGACTGGCACCCACCTTAAAAAACTGCTGCGGATTCTTTGAATCCGGAAACTGGTAGATGGACACATCGTTAACTATTTCGTTCCATTTGTCCTGTATTTTGTACGTAGCTGGTACAGACAAAAAATTGTAGTTAGGGCGGTAAAAGCCGGTGTCGTTGTAATAAGAAACGTTGGCATCGCTGAACAGATAGGTATAGTTGTTCAGCTGAAAATTGTGTTCGATCCTAAGACGCGGGTAGAACAGTTTTATCACTACTGTGTCTGTTTGTATTGAATCCTTTTTCCCCAGGTCGTACTGTTGCCGGAGGAAGAAGCTAAACAGCTTGTACTTATTACCCGTAGCCACGTTGGTGTTAAAAGCGTTAATTACGCCCGGACTGGTGGCGCCGAGATTCGTTGGGATCACAATGCGATCCTTGTTTTTTGGAAGATCATCCAGTTCGGTGACAGATTTCAATCCGCCGTTTTCTGCCGCCTGGATCTTGTTGTTGGCCATTACAAAAAACAGGTGGTAACGACGGTTCGGACTCTGGTAAAAGGAATTGAGGCGGTAGCTGTTTTGGTTCGTATTCTGGTTCTTGAACGAACCAGGCGCATTCAAAAGACGGTACTGGAAACTAAAGTTCCAGTTGGGGTTAATGTTTTGTGTATGCAGCACCTGCACCAGCTGCTCCTGTTTGCTTGCCAGGAAATAACTGAGTTGCGTATAAGGCCGCGTGGTACTGAAAAAGCGGCTGTCGTCTGTGCGTAGGCGGTAGATATCGTAGGCATGAAAGCCCGGGTCCCATCCGGCAGTCATCAATGGTGAAAAAGAAAGTGGTTTTGCAGCACTGCCGGTATTGCCCAGTGAAAGGTAGTTGT
>JAGWTK010000360.1 GCA_028876035.1 Bacteroidota bacterium | reverse complement strand
TCACCCGATAATAGTTTGAATCCATACATCTTCAGGAAGCTGCTGTCACCAATTTGTAAACCTTCGCGGAAAGATTTTTCGCCGATGGCGATTACCGAGGTCACCCCATCCCATCGGTAATAGTTTTTTACCAGATGCGGGTAGCGCTCCTGCAGGTTTTTTGCGAGTGGGCCGATACTCGTTAGATAATACCCCATATTGGGATTCTTCCAGTCACTCTGCAGAATGTATTGGTTGTTTACATTCTTCAATTCCCGGTTGATATGCCATTCTCCCCAGCAATAGGCGCCTATCAACAACGCAAAACTAAGTCCGACCGCCAGTCCGCCGATATTAATGACGGAATACATACGACCCTTTAACAGGTTGCGCCAGGCGAGCTTGAGGTAGTGGAAGAACATTGTTCGATTTTTAGATTTTTAGATTTCTTGATTTGGCTTTTAGCTTTTAGCCATTGGCCAATGCTGATCGATCAAGGACCACAAACAAAGAACCAAGATCTACAAAATGCGACTGCATGACTACGGACTACCGACTAAAGACTTTGGACTAAAGAACTACTCACTCCGAAGCGTCTTCACCGGATTCCTCAACGCAGCCCCAATTGCTTTTACACTCACGGTCAGCAGTGCCAGCACAATAGCCGCTATGGCAGCTACCGCAAAAAACCATGGGCTGAATTGTATACGGTACGCGAAATCGTTCAGCCAACTATGCATCAACCACCATGATACCGGGAATGCAATAAGCGACCCAATCAGCACGAGTTTTAAAAAATCTGCGGACAATAACCGGGTTACCTGGGTGGTACTTGCACCGAGCACTTTACGAATGCCAATCTCACGCGCCCTTTGTTCTGCTGTATGCGTTGCCAATCCGAATAAACCCATACAGGCCACGAAAATGGTGAGCAGGGAAAAGATATTCAGTATCGTCCCTGTCTTTTGTTCCGCAGCATAAGTTTTATCATACAGATCGTCCAGAAAACTATAGCTAAAGGGTTCCCCTGTATGGAAAGTATCCCATTTCTTTTGCAGGCTGTTGAGCAATGCGGGCGTATTGTGTCCCGCAACGCGCACAATTAAACCCTGTTCCGGATTCAGTACCATCAGCAAAGGAGAGATGGCCTCGTGAAGGGATTTGAAATGGAAATCTTTCACAACACCGATGACGGTATACGCATAATTTTTACCCCTGTTTCCGTTTACGCGGACAATTTGTTTGCCGATTGCATCTTTTCCAAAACCAAACGTACGTGCGGCCGACTCGTTGATGATCATTGCAGACGAATCAGTTGACAGCGAAGGTGAAAAGTTTCGTCCGGCCGCCAGCGACATGCCCAGTGTGGGCAAATAATTTTCATCAATATTGTATTCAAGTGTTTTTGTTACCTGGTCTTCTTTTCCGGCGGGATAGGCCATCGCATTGTTCATATAAGACGGACCGGCCGGTTTGTAACCCGACACGGTGACATTCACTACACCGGGCTCCTGGCGCAGCTGATCGCGGAAAATTTTTTCCTGGTGGCCAAGTAATCCGGAGTTAGGTATTACAAGGATATGTTCTTTGTCGTACCCGAGTTTTGTTTCGCGTATGAATTTCATCTGCTCGTATACAACAATGGTGGCGACTATCAGCGTTACAGATATAAAGAACTGGAAGACGACCAGTCCACTCCGCAAACCGAGTTTGCTATTTCGGCCACTAAGTTTGCCTTTCAATACTTTAACCGGTGCAAAAGAGGAAAGGAAGAAAGCAGGATACACGCCGGCAACTGCCCCCACCGTAACACTCAATACGATCAAACCAACCAGTTGCTGTGGCGCCATACCGAAGTGGAGATTCTTCCCGGAAAGCCGGTTAAAGAGGGGAAGGCTGAGCTGTACCATCGCTGAAGCGAATACCACCGCTATCAATGAAATCAGGATCGATTCAAGCAGGAATTGCCGGACCAATTGTTTTTTGTTGGACCCAAGTACTTTGCGAATGCCTACTTCTTTCGCTCGTTTCCCGGCACCAGCAGTAGATAAATTGATAAAGTTGATGGAGGCAATCAACAACATAAACGCTGCGATCGCACCGCAGATATATACATAACGGATATCACCACCTGCTTCAAATTCTGAACTGGTCGCTGACCGGAGGTGAATCGAACGAAGCGGCTGCAGCGCAAAACCCAGCTCGTTGCCTTTTGTGCGGAATTGCGACAGGCTCATGCCCATTTCCTGTGCAATCTGTGGCCCGATGTACTTCTCAACCATCGCCGGAAATTTTGCTTCCAGGTTTTTGTAGTCGGTTCCGGGCCTGAGCAACAGGTAGGTGAAAAAACTGGAGACCATCCAACTCTCGCTCCGGGCGCTGTTAATGGAAGACATCGAGCCTATCAGGTCAAAATGAAAATGGCTGTTAGAAGGCATATCTTTCATTACACCTGTTACTGTGAAAACGCCCGAACGGTTGTACTCGATTGATTTTCCCAACGGGTTATCGTTGCCAAAGATTTTTCTGGCGGCCGTTTCACTCAGTACAAGACTGTTGGGTTTTTCGAGTACGTTGAGCGCGCTGCCTTCGACCAACGGAAAGCTGAAGAAGCGAAAGAAATTGCTGTCGGCAAACACCATCTCCCCGTCTTTAAAAACCTTGCCCTGGTAGCCGATGGAGGGTTTGCCATCCACGTGCAGGCGAACGGCGGATTCTACCTCAGGATAATCGCGCACCAGGGTAGCGGCAACCGGGGGCATCACATTGCTTTCATTGATTTTACCACCATTGGTGCTGGCATTGAACACGATTCGGAAGATCCTGCCAGCGTTTGCATGAAATCCATCATAGCTGAGCTCGTCGTGGATGAACAACAATATCACGAAACTAACGGCGATGCCCATCGACAATCCGAGCACGTTGATAGCAGAAAACATTTTGTTTTTGCGGATATTTCGCCATGAAGTCTTTATGTAGTGCAGAAGCATTTTTAGATGTTTAGATTTCTTGATTTATTGATTTAGCAGTTAGCTTTTGGCTTTTAGCTATTAGCCGGTCGACATAGAACCATGAACTATGAACAAAGAACTACTCAGTCCGTAGACTCTTCACCGGGTTCTGCCTTGCCGCACGAATGGTTTGCAGGGCAAGTGTCGTAAATGCAACTATGAGCATCGACAGACCACACAAGGGGAATATCCACCAGTATATCGGAATGTGATAAGCGTAGTCCTGCAACCAAACATGCATGGCCCACCAGGCCAGCGGAGCAGCAATCAGGAAGGCAATTCCAACCGGCAGCAGAAACGACGCTGATAATTTTGCCACGATGCTGGCAGCGGTTGCGCCCAATATCTTCCGGATGCCAATTTCCTTTGTCCGGGCATTGGTACTGAATACAGCGAGTCCAAACAATCCCATACAACTGATAAGGATCGAAAAAAGCGTAGCCCATTGCAGCAATGCCCTGGTTCTTTGTTCAGCTGCATAAAAGTTGGCGACCATCTCGTCAATAAATGTGTATGCAAAATCTTCACCCGGGAATTGCTTGTTATAGGCTGATTTGATGGCGTCAAGCGTTGTGGGCCAGTTCCCCTGTTTTAACCGGATATGCAGCGTTGTGCCATTGCTTCCGCCAAGCACCAGCGGGCTGATGCCTGCTTTGGTCGACATGTCGTGGAAGTCTTTTATAACGCCGGCTATCGGCACATCTTTTCCATTCCAGCGAAGCATTTTGTTCACAGCGTCGGCAGCGTTGGTAAAGCCAATTGCGTGCGCGAAGGTTTCATTCACTAGAAATTCGCGGATACTGTCGCTGGGCAGGGTGTTTCTGCCGGCCACGAGGCGAATGCCGTACAGGGGTAGAAAGTTCGGATCTGCCCACCTGATTTGGGCATTGGGTGTGATGTCTGTTTTGCCGTTTTGATAGGCAATGTTTGTAAAAGCAGCACCTTCATCGGCGGGTGCAAAAAAGCCGGTGCTCATTAAATCGATCCCGCTGACCGGCTGCAGGGACCGCATTAGCTGTTGCGCAGCAGCGTTCTGGCTGCGTCTTGGCAGTTCAACTTTTATAATAGCATTTTTCTGGAAACCCAGGTCGCTATCGATCGAAAAACTAATCTGACGGCCAACAATGATCGTTGCGATTACAAAAAACTGCGCAACCGTAAACTGCGCTACGGTTAATGCTTTCCTGGTAGTAGCACTGCCTGGTTTTGTGCCCGCCTGGGCTTTTAAAGCCTTTACCGGTTCAAACGAAGAAAGTACAAAGGACGGATAAAGACCTGCCAGTAGTGCAACGATAATCACTAACAGGAAAAGGAATAGCAGCACCGAAAATTTGTCGACCGAGTGTAGATCAAGCCCCGGGGGCACAAAATCTTTAAAGACCGACAGGAAAACCGGGAGCAGCAGCAGGCCTGCAAGTCCGGCCAGGCAGGTGGTGAGCAATGTCTCTGTCAGAAACTGAACTTTTAGTTGCCAGCCAGCACTTCCCATCGTCTTCCGTACACCAATCTCCCTGGATCTTTTGGATGCCTGGGCGGTATTCAGGTTGATAAAATTGATGCAACCCAGCAATAATATAAAAGCCCCTATGGCAAGCAACCCATAGAGTACAGATTTGCTGGCAATGCGCTG
>JAGWTK010000359.1 GCA_028876035.1 Bacteroidota bacterium | reverse complement strand
GCGTAGATAGTTAACCTGTGCCAGAGCGTAGGGGTGGTCACTCCCACCGCCGTAAATGAAAAGTTGTTTCCATTCGTGTAAGAAGTATTGCCGGCGTCCAGCAGGCCAGTGCTGGAATCCCTGTACACAAGCGAATAGTTGCCCCAGGTTGCGCCATCTCCCCCCATGCCAATGGAGCGAACCCCTTTTTTTATTTGACCAGATGCAAACTCCCGCAAAGCGAGTTCCGGACTTTGCGCCGCTCCCAGCTGGCAAACAAAGAGTAAGAATAAAAGTGTAAAAATCTTCATGTAGTGAAAATACAAAGGGTATTTGTTAATGGTTGTTATTGCCCGCGGCTTGACCGTACATCTTTGCCGGGTGCGGCAGTATAGATTCAAACAATGGCGCGCCGGGGACTTCGTGTAAACACAAGAGGCTTCAGTAAGTGAAGCCTCTTGCAGTCCAACCTTCATTGGCTGGAACATTGTATGTCGGTGACCTTACTTTTTCATCACATTGAACATCCATCGAACCCCAAACCGATCCAGGCAACAACCCCAGAGTCCCCAGAATTGATCGGACAGGGGAGCAATATCGCTTCCACCTTCGGAAAGCGCGTTGAAAAGCCGGTGGGCTTCTTCGTTCGTATCACAATCCAGGTTAATCGTAGTATTGTTACCGACAATTACTTTATGACCCATGCTCTCGAGCGCATCCGTTCCCATGATTTCAGTGCCACCCAGTATTGGCAATGATACGTGCATTACGCTGTTCAAATCCTTCTCCGATAATGCCGGCCCCCCAGGTTGGGGAGGCGCATCTTTCATTTTCGTCATCGGCATGGAAAATTCCGTGTTGAATACGGACTTGTAAAAATTAAAAGCTTCTTCTGTGTTGCCCTGGAAATTCAGGTAGATGGATACTTTTGACATGTTTTGAATTTTATCTGTTTGGCAATGCTGTTGTACAAAGTTGGCCTGTAAACCCTATAAAAAAACGGTGCGATTCTGAAAAATCAGGGGTGTTTTGCGCAGGGCTCCTCAGGAAGCCGGCCTGCGCAGCAACTGGCGGATAGCCGTGAGATGGGCCAGCAGCACGACCGGCACAATGAATACCGGCAAGCAGGCAAAGGGAAAGTAGAGCATGGCGATATTTGGTTGGTCAAAGGCAAACCGCTGGATCGGTGAGGGTGTTGACAGCAGTGCGTTGATCACAATATTGATCAGAAGCGCCAGGCATAGAAAATTCCACCAGAGCAGCAGCCGCGGTGACAATTGTTTTCGACTAAAATAAAAATAAGCCACGATGGGTGCAGTAATGCCGGCGATGATATCAAAATTTCGGCCTTCGAAAGTCATCAGCGCCGGCACTGTCCCGTGCAGGAACAATGCATACAGACAAATTTCTACGGGGATTCGTATCGTATGCAGGTAGGTGATGGGTTGCAATGGCAAACTATCGAGCAATTGCCTGCCCGCCGGACTGACGAACAAGAACGCGATGAACAGCAAGGCAGGGAGTATACCGAATAACATAATCCTGGGTGGCATAGCAGCCGGATGCGCGTGGTATACGCCTTTCATCGCAAGAAAGGCCTGGATTGTCAGCCAGACCCATATTCCCAATGCAATTTTGTACAATTTGCTGCGGGTGGCAGCGGTCGATGCACGGTGGATGATCCAAACACAACCGATAAAGGTCAGCAGGGTAGTGAGGACAAACAAACTGGTGATATAAGCGGGTAGCAGGGGCATGGGCGGCAATAGCATGTTGCCTGAAATTACAAACTAAATGGGTTTGTTCGAATGAATGGTTTACAAAACCGTTGGTACAATCACCCGTTTCGCAATTTGAAACTTGATAGGCTATTCTCATTCTATGTTTGTTTGCCGCGCAACCACCTGTTAACATGCGGAGCCTGGCCAATGCCTTACCTTGGGAGAAAGCCATTCTCATGTCTAAATCCTGGTTAAAAGAACCGCAGGCGCATGATTTCCCTGCGGCGGCAGATTATCTCGAGCTATTGCTCACTACCGCTGAAGTAAAACAAGCCATTGCCAACCTCGAAGCCGCCAAAACCATAAGTAAGAAAGCAAAAGATATTTTTAGGGCCAGTCAGCTTCCCTTGCTGCCCAGGGAAAACCTGCACGTGAAGGCCGACCTGCAAAAATTGAAAAAAGGAGAGAAGATGTCGCCCATTCTATTGGTGAAGCATGCAGGCCGACTGCATATTGCAGATGGCTACCACCGTCTCTGTGCGGTATATCATTATTCGGAAGATGAAGCAGTGCCTTGCCGGCTCGCGGCTGCTGATACTTCGCAGCAGCCAGGGTAGGATGTCCTATCGCCATCCATATTTCATCTTGAATACCTGCACTGCCTTAGTCGTTATCAGTAATTTCTGCTGGTCAGGATCTATGTCCTCCCACGAAATAAAATAGGATAAACGCTGCCATTAACACAAGCATAGTTCCAAGGGTAAAGGAAAAAAATGCCTTTAGCAACCAGTGTTTGCTGCTTTTCCTGACCAGTAAAATAAATACTAATCCTGCTGGTACTGCCGCGACTGAGAGGAAGAATAACAAGTCGGTTCGATTTGGATGTATTGGTTGGTCGTTCAAAATTTCAACTATCCGAAGATCAGTATCACCATCGAAAGGCTATAAAAAAATGGGAAAGGCAAATACCCGCCACAGACTGCCCTCCCTATGTTTAATCCTGTCCGGGCTTACGGAAGTCGGGAAATGCATATTCGTATTGGTCCAGATACTCTTCGGCCTTGCCTGTTTTGCGGAAATGAAGTCGTTGTAAAAGGGCGACTGATGCGCTGTTTTCCCTGTGTGTGCGCGCTTGTATATACTCAAGTCGTATTGTTTGCCTCCCAAAGTTTATTACGTTATTTACTGCTTCCTGCATTACGCCTCTTCCCTGGTATTCCGGCAGCAGTTCAAACCCTATTTCAGCTTGCTGCATATTGGCAGAAAAATTGAACAAGCCAATACATCCAATGAGTTTGTTACTGCCCATGAAGGTAATGGCCCAATACAATACTTGGTTGAGCCGGATACTTTCATTGATTGACCGGACAAATGCACGCGCATCGTCGATCGATTGGGCAGGTTTTCTGCCAAGGTATTTGTTTACCTCCGCATTCGAGCGCAGGGCGAAAATGTCGTTTGCATCAGCTTCGATAAGCTGGCGTAATCGGAGGCGCGGGGTTTCCAGGACTGGAAATGACTCAAACGCTTTTTTGTACATGTAGATTGATTTTGCCTTGCCCAATTGTATCCTGGGCAGTAGTAACTATCTGTCTCCATTGTTAACCTTCAACAACGCCAGTAAATGCCCGTTAAAGGCGGCGGTTCCCTTGCCAAGTGTAGCGAAGAAGCTGTGATCGAATTTTTCAACTGCCACCACTGCTTTTTTGACCACCTTCTTTCCGGCTTCTGTCAATTCAACGGTTTTCGCGCGCGTGTCCGTAGCGTGTTCTTGTCGCCCCACAAACCCTTTCTTCTGCAAGGTGCGGAGAACTGTGGAAGTAGTCATCGGATCAATTTTCGTATGGGTGGAGAGCACGATTTGCGTTACTTCCTGTTCCTGCAATCGCAGCCAGTGGATACTGGCGAGCAGTACAAATTGTGAATGGGTAAGGTCAAATGGTTCGAGGGCCTTTTTGATGGCACGCTGCCAGCAATTGGTCACCTGCCACAACAGGAATCCGCTGCTTTCTTCTGCTTTTTCTACGCTAAATGTATTGTCCGCTGATTTCATAATGCTCTTGCAGTTTTGATCTGTTGTTCCATATCGGCTGGCAATCCGTCCACAATTTTTTGGGCGACCAGTCTCCTCCAGAGAAAGCCCAGTGGTCCCTGCACTTTTATGGTTGTGGTGAGCCGCAGCCCCTCGGGTGTTTCTTCAAAGCTATGCGCTCCGTACATTTTAGCAAGGGGGAATTTGGTAAAGTCGGTAAAGCTCTTGTTTTCGGTCGCTTCTACAATTCTTATTTTCAATTTGGGCCCAGCTTTCGGTTGGAACATAAAGTGATTGCCTTTCTCAAACTTGCCTTCGAGCTGCGTCCATTCCACGCCTTTATCCCAGGCAGGCCATTGGTTCACATCGGCAAACAGATTCCAGATTTGTTCTTTGGTGATTTCTTTGGTTACAACGGAGTATGATTTCGTCCACATAGATGATGTTTTTTAGTTCACTGGTGAATAATAATATAGGCAAATATAGTAAGTGCACATATAAAATGAAAATTTTTTTTCACCAGTCAGGATGGGTATTACTTTTTCAGTTGGAGAGGATTGGGTGAGGCGGGCAGCAAACGCTCCGGCTAGCGAATGGGGTGCTTTGAGATAGATCCAGTGACGCTGTGGGGGAAATATGGATAAGATCTGCACAATGGAAGGGATTACCCTTTATGATCCAATGGCTTTCATTGTCCTGCGGCAAAAGCAGCGAGCAATAAATCGAATGTTGATTCCATGGTTAATGAAGGTTTCCGTTGCCATTATGTTGCGGCTGGTTTCTCTTCATACACATAAGCATCGTCTGTTATCGTTAAGGGAATCCTGTTTCCTTTGCACCACAGCGCGCATTGGTCCTGGTATACCTGCCATTTCCCTTTTGCCCAGGCAGGC
>JAGWTK010000358.1 GCA_028876035.1 Bacteroidota bacterium | reverse complement strand
GCTGTCGCTAACAGGAACAAACCGGAAATAGCAGCGGAGGCCGCCCTCCTGGACAAGCTCACTCACGACAATATTCAACTACCGGTGCCGGATATGCGCATTGGCAATTATGATGCGAACGACCAGGATATTATTATGCTTCTGCAGCAGCCTGCATTTTTGCAGGGAACGGCGAAAACACCAGCAGCAATACCTGCACAAAATTCCGAGCCGTTGCTGACGGATGTATCGGGGACAGTAAGAGATAAAAAAAATAATTCGGCGCCCGGAAAAGTAATCGTAATGAAAATGCCGGGTAATAACCAGCTGCTCTATACTGAAACAACCGACAGTGCAGGCCGGTTTCGGTTTTCTATCCCGGAGAACATTCATGAGGCAGATTTCACCCTGGAGCTGGCGGAAGACCGAACACAAAAAGGGGAGTATGCTATTTTCACTGACCGCCCGACCATACCATTTTTTTCGACGCCCCTGCATTTGAAAACTTTGTTTAGCCCGCAACAACTGAAAGAACTTAGATCATCAGTGAGCCGACTGGTTGCTCCAGCGTCCGACGACGGACAGCAACTGCAAAATGTAGACGTCGTGAGTTTACCCAAAAAGCCAGCGGTAGAATTTGCCAACCGATATAGTTCCCTGTCGCAGATCATTGTCTTCAGCGAAAAAGATAAAGATGACCCCATGGCCGCACGCAGCCTGGTCATGCGCGCACCGGGCGTATCCCTACGCGATGGATTTTTGATGATCAATGGAGGGCCGAACAGCACTACCATGCCTTCGGTAAATGATGAACCATTGGTAGTAATGGATGGCGCACCGATATCAACGGCTGGTGGAATCCGAACCACGAATGAATCGAGCCCCGTACTGAGCTTATTGACCAACCTGCCCGCGGGCAGCATCGACTATATCGAGATCCTCTCTGGCCCTTCCGCGGCTGCTTTTGGGGAGCGCGGCGCCAATGGCGTAATCGCGATCAACAGTAACCGCAATGGCAGAACTACGCAAAATGGTTCCGGCGCCCGAACGGTCAGATTTCACTACCAGGGCTATGCGGGTCAGCCTGCATTTGCGCAACCCGATTATAGTAAAAAATCGGCTCGTGGTACTGGGCCCGACAAGCGTTCCACCATCGCCTGGAACGGCGATATACTCACACAAAAAAGTGCGCGCTACCAGTCCTCGTTTTTCACAGGCGATTCCTTCGCTGAATACATCATCACCGCATTTGGACTTTCGCCGAAAGGTGATATCATCTACCAGCAAATTCCAGTGCCGGTGAGCGGGAATTGAACGCTGGTATGGTTAGTAACGCAGCAAACGAACGGGCCCTAACAAGCCCGAAGGCAATAAGGGCGAAGAAGCCGTGTAAAAAGGCATGGTTGTATAGATAATTTTTTCGGTCACCCCGGGTTGCGCATCACCGATTAGACGGTTCACCCAAAGATTCGTAACCCTTATTTCGATTTTGTTTTCGCCAGCTTTCAAACTACCGCTGATGTTCACCCGGAATGGCTGCTTCCATACAATACCGGCCGGCTTTCCGTTGATGAATACTTCGGCAATATTTTTTACCACACCGAGGTCGAGCACCCAATGCTGGCCTCCCGCCAATTCAGCCGAAGCAACAGTAATGCTTTTTTCATAGACAGCTGTTCCGGAAAAATATTTGATGCCGGGTACAGTATTCTCTGTATAAGAAACCAGCTTATCAAATACCGCTTCAGCAGGTGCACCGCGTTTTTCCTGGAAGCGTAGTTTCCATGGACCTTCAATGCTGGCAAGCACCTGCTCTGTAACGGCCGGCAAAGTATAAGCACCAGTTGTCGCCTTCTCTCTAAAAACAACAAATACCGCGTCGTTTGGCTGTAGTGGCAATTCAACGGTCGTTACACCATCAGCAATGCGGTAAGAGAGCGGTTCCGTGGTTGCCGTCTCCGGATGCCAGAGTTCGGGCTTCTTGCCGGTAACACGAAAACGTGCCTGAACGGTTTCAGCACGGTCTTTCCGGTTGTTCACCCAATAGATTTCCCGATCCTTCAGGCGACGATGCACAAACAGCAGGTTGCTGCCGGCACTGGCATCGTAACTAAAATCGGGCGCTGCTATTCCCTGCAACAGGTCCGTTGTACTGCGCTCGTTCCCAGCAGGCCAGGTTTCTTTCAATAATTCATCAAACGCTGCGGTTGCATCTTTTTGCCCTGCAGAAAATTTCGGTTGTACACCGGCTATCTTTGCCCCCGCTTTCACCAATGAATGCAGTTTTCGCAACACGGGTAGCGACATACGGATGGCGTTGCTGTCTAAAACCAGCACAGCATAGCTACCGCCGCCGGGAATGACAAGTCGGGTATTCTTTACCGTTAGTTTGTTGATCAGCGCGTCGGCATTGATAAAATCATAATTATACCCCGCTGGAATGGAAGGGAGTTTTTTCCCGAACAATGATGTGATGTTATTGTCTTCCCCATAATAATACAGGATATCTGCAACAAATTTTCCCTGCTGCAGCAGGTAGCTGCTGCGCGACAGGTAACTTGTCCAGGCTTTCGCCTGTTCAGCCCAGGTCTCGTGCCGGTTGAACCATTGACCGAATGGCCCAAGTCCCAGTCCGGGTATTTTATCGTCTACCGGCTGGTGCACCGAAGTATGGATGACAAAACGATTGAGGCCGCAGGCCAGCTCAAGATCGGCCGTTGGCTTCAAGTTCTCGGGTGAATAAGACCAGGCGGATCCACCGATACCCAATGCCGTGAGTGATTCGGCAGCAACAATGTTTTGTCCGTAGATATGGGCTACCGACGCCGACTCACGGATATCGGCCATATGATAGGTTTGATCGTTTCCGTTGATGAAAATATTGGGTGTCCACATGGCCGACATCGGAACAGCAGCGGAACGTTTTACCTCCATGCCGTCGGCAATCAATGCCCGGCCGTTTTCGTGCGACTCTGAATACCGCTGCATACCATATCCTGCCAGGATCCTGGTGAGTCCGTCGTAATGGTATTCAGCCACCAGATCGCTGAGTGTGTGTCGGAAATCAAATAAAAATTGTTCGGTTGCTTCCGTGCTTTTTACTGTTTGTCCTGTTAATACAGGCAGCCAGGGAATCATGCTGTAGCCACGGCGTTTTTCGAATTCGGCGGGTAGGTTGGCGGTCCAGTTCTGTGCGCCCGCTTCCCAACTATCGGTGACCATAAACCGAAGTCCGCCTTTCTTACCCATCAAACCACCGGTAGCTGATGCATATTGGCCGAGATAATTGGTAAAATACCTTTTAATAGCAGCCGGATCCAATTTATCTACTTCAGGGCCGGTTGCTTCCGGTGATGCAGGATGGTTCTCGATTCCCATCAGCGAGTAGCCAAAGCGCACAATCTTCCAGTTGCCGGGAGGCACGGTCCAGTCTATGGTATTGCCGTGCAATCTTCCTGTCAGGTCGAAGATTTCGGCGGTTTGCACGATGTCATTGGTATGCCGGTCGGCCTTTTCAGCCAGATCTCCCACCGGCGCAAATGCCGCTTTCTCTTCGAACATATGGATGCGGTCGGTCGTGTGCAGTACAATTTCTGCAATGTCCGTGCCCGGCGCTGCTTTCGGCACACCCGGGTCTTGCCCGACCATCGCGGCAAACGCATTGATCTGCGGCGGCGGATTTCTCACCGTGATTCTAAAATACCGTGCGGCAACGGGTGTAATGGCGATGGTTTGTTGCAATACGGCACCGGGTGGTATGACGGCAATGGTCCTGAAGTGTTCGCCATCATCACTGATCTCCAGGTGCCGGCTATCTTTTGGATCGGCCCCCATACTGAAGACACCTGGATTGCCACCGCCTACCATCGTGATTGCCTTGATGGTTTGGGGAGATGGGAAAGCGAATTGGATCCATGCATAGCCTTTTGCGGTATCGGCCGGAAGCATACTTGCATTGGTTAGATCTCCATCCGTTAATTGTGCGAGTGTGAATTGTCCGCCTGAAGCGGTTACCACGGCACCCAACGCTTCCAGCGAACGATCGTCGTCCGGTACCCGAAATGCCAAAACAGCTATATCGTGGTAATATTGCGGCAGCTGCGCGGGTTCCGCTACTGCGCCGAAATCGGCTTGTTTGGGAATATTTTGAAACGGACCTGTGGTGGCGGGAGGCGCCGGCAATAAAATATTTTTTGAACCGGCCTTCACGCGTAGCTCTTTCCATACCAATTTCTTCATGCCGTCTTTCGCTTCCACCCAGGGTCCGCCGGTCTCGCTCCAGCCAGGGGATCCCGCTATGGCCATTTCGAGGTGTAAAGAATCAGCCAAATGGGTGGTAAATCGAAACGCATCCTTCCATTCCGGCGTCATGTACACGAGGCGCTTTTCCACTATCTGTGGCGTCATCAACGATGCATCAAAATTCTGGAACCCCCCGATGCCCGAACGACGCATCCATTCCAGGTCTTTACGTATGCCATCTTTTGTGATATTGCCACTCATCCAATGCCACCACACACGTGGTTGCGCAGCGTTGGCGGGTTGTACAAAGTGATGGTAGAGTGTGTCGGTATTTTTTGACTGGGCCGAGGCAATAAAATACCAGCACATAGCCAGCGCTACAGCCGGTACCAGCTTAAAAGGGTGTTTCATAATAGCGGCAATTCG
>JAGWTK010000357.1 GCA_028876035.1 Bacteroidota bacterium | reverse complement strand
TACGGTTAAAAGATGCAAGCCGCGGGGTTCGGGCCCTGTTTTTAACGAGTTGTTGATATTTTGAGGATGAAACCAGGGCCGGGCTTGCATAAAAGCTGCGGGAATAATTTTTTCCTTTTACCTTTGCTCCAGCGTCGGTTCATCCGGCGCGATTTTGTTATCCAGCGCAATGGACGATCAATTGACAGTGTCAGCCACCGGCTCCGGCCATCTCAAGGAAGTGTTTCCGTCCGGCATAGTTGCGCACCTGCACAGCTGCTCCTTTCATTTTACATATCAACGTTGCCTGCAATCCCTAACCCCTGCTTATAATTTTTGCCACAGTGAGTAAACACCTTAACATTAACAAGCTGAGTGCTGCCGGACTTATTGTAGCACTGGGTATTATTTACGGTGATATTGGTACTTCTCCGTTGTATGTATTAAACTCCATTACCAAGGGTCGTGTTGTAGAAGAGAACCTGATCATCGGGGCCTTGTCCTGCATCATCTGGACCCTTACGTTACAAACAACGGTTAAATATGTTATTCTTACCCTTAAGGCAGACAACCGGGGGGAGGGTGGAATTTTTTCGCTGTACGCACTGGTAAGGCGACAGAAGAAATGGCTGGTTTTGCCTGCGATGATTGGTGGTGCGGCCCTGCTGGCGGATGGCATGATTACCCCGCCTATTTCGGTAACGTCGGCCATTGAAGGACTCCGGAACATTCCGCAACTGCACGATATCGAAACAAAGACGATCATCATCATCGTACTTACGATTATTACTATCCTGTTCTTCCTGCAGCAGTTTGGGACCGCATCAATCGGGAAAATATTCGGGCCGTTGATGACGGTTTGGTTCGGGATGATGGCCGTCCTGGGTTTGATTCACCTGCATGAAGATTATTCGATATTCAAAGCGTTCAGTCCGCATTACGCCATCGAATTATTGACCCGCTACCCCAAAGGGTTCTGGATACTGGGTGCTGTGTTCCTGTGTACCACCGGTGCAGAAGCCTTGTACAGTGACCTGGGCCATTGCGGGCGGGACAATATCCGCGTTTCTTGGATTTTTGTGAAGTCTTGCCTTATCCTGAACTACCTTGGACAAGGTGCCTGGATATTAGCCCATCATAACCACCAGCTCATCACTGAAGAGATGATTGGTTCAGGGTTTAATCCATTTTATAAGGTGATGCCGGAATGGTTTGTATTGCCGGGCATCATCATTGCCACTGCGGCTGCCATTATTGCCAGCCAGGCGCTTATCAGCGGTTCGTTTACACTTATCAGTGAGGCGATGCGGTTGAACCTCTGGCCGAAATTGAAAGTTGCTTTCCCCACAGAAGAACGCGGACAGATTTATATCCCCGGCATCAACTTCCTGTTGTTCTTTGGCTGCTCCGGCGTGGTATTGTATTTCAGGGAATCTACGAACATGGAGGCTGCCTATGGGCTTGCCATTACCCTGTGTATGCTGGCCACCTCCATTTTATTTGCCAATTACCTTATTACCCGGCGAACGCAATCGGTCTGGATCTATCTTTACCTGCTTGTGTATTTGTCCATCGAGTTAAGTTTCATGTTTGCCAACCTCGACAAATTTCAGCACGGTGGCTATGTGGCCCTGCTGGTAGGCGGTGGCCTTTTCGCCATCATGTATGTGTGGTACCGCAGCCGGAAGATCAAGAACCGTTACGTGGAGTTTGTACGCCTCGAACATTATATCCCTCAAATACAGGAGCTGAGCAACGATAAAAGTGTTGCCAAGTATGCAACCCACCTGGTATATATGACCAGTGCCAACAATCCCAAAGAAATCGAGCATAAGATTATCTACTCCATTCTAAATAAGAAACCGAAGCGTGCCGATATTTACTGGTTTGTACACGTAGACACGGTGGACGATCCATACACCTGTGAGTATACGGTGGAACATATTATTCCGAATGATATCATCCGGGTAGAATTTAAGCTGGGATTCCGGATGGAACCAAAAATCAACCTGATGTTCCGTAAGGTGGTAGAAGACCTGGTACAGAATAAAGAAGTGAACATTACCAGCCGGTACGAGAGCCTCGAAAGGAACAATGTAGTGGGTGACTTCCAGTTTATAGTCATGGAGAAATACCTGAGCCAGGACAATGAGTTGCCTTTCTTCGAGCGCGTGGTAATGAAACTGTATTTCTGGCTAAAAGAAATCGGGCTTTCCGAGGAGCGAGGCTTTGGTCTTGACCCTTCCAACGTAGTGATCGAAAAATTCCCGCTGATTGTGGCGCCGGTACAGGGCATCAAACTTAAACGCGTGTACGAACAGGAAGAGGAAGTATAGTCCGCACTGCGGCCAACCATGATTTGAATACGACCTTGCTCTATATCATCCTTGCGCTGGTTATCCTGAGTGTGCTTGCTTACCTGTTCCAGGAGCGGTTTATTTTTAAGCCGGAGAAACTGCACCGCGAATTCCGCTTCCAGTATGATATTCCCTTCAGGGAATTGTTCTTCGACATCGCGCCTGGTGTTAGCATCAACGGGTTGCATTTCTACCGTGAATCTCCCAAAGGACTGATCCTCTATTTCCATGGCAACACACGCAGCATTAAGGGCTGGGCAAAGTATGCTACTGATTTCTACCGGTACGACTATGACGTAGTGCTGGTCGATTACCGGGGATTTGGCAAAAGCACCGGCAAGAGAAGTGAACACGAAATGTTCGCGGATATGCAGTTTGTGTATGACGAGTTGCTGAAGCAGTATCCGGAACATCATATCCTGGTATATGGCCGTAGTTTGGGCAGCGGGTTCGCGAGTAAAATTGCGAGCGACAACAAACCTCGATACCTGATACTTGATGCGCCGTTCTATAATTTTACCCGGGTCGTAAAACGTTTTCTTCCGTTTTTACCGGTGCGGTTCCTGCTGATGTACCGGCTGCGGACCGACAAATGGATTCGGCGCGTGAATTGCCATACCTATATCCTCCACGGAACAAAGGATCGGCTTATTCCAATTCGCCACAGCATCGAGCTGCAGCAAATCAATCCGCATAAGATAACACTGATCCGTATCCATGGCGGGGGACATAATAACCTGCCCACGTTTCCGGAGTATCATAATTTTGTGCGCGATATTCTTAAGTACTGAGTACTAAGTACAAAGACTTGGTCCGCTACAGCAGCTTGTTCAGTCTCTATCGCATGATTGTGTTGCCCGTCTCGTGTAGTCCGTAATTTCTACTAAAAACATGTAAGTTTTGAAACGAAGGATATTTACCATTTTGAAGTTCGCATTGATGGCCTATGGCATCATTGGTATTGCCGTGTATTATCTGCAGGATTATATTCTATTTCATCCGGAACGAAGGGCAAAGGAAGCTAAGTGGACATTTGATATTCCGCACCGTGACATCAACGTGCCGTTCAATGACAGTGCGAACATGAACGTTGTACAGTTCACGGCAGGTGACACTCCAAGAGGCGTTGTCCTGTATTTTCATGGCAACCGGAAGAACATTGCGTGGTATGCCCGGTATGCGAAAAATTTTACGAAGCATGGGTATGAAGTATGGATGATCGACTATCCTGGCTATGGAAAGAGTACCGGGGCACTTACTGAGCAAAGTTTGTATGCCTATGCAGAACAGCTGTATAAACTCGCCCTCCCCCGTTTTACTCCGGACAAGATTATCTTATACGGGAAGAGCATGGGCACCGGCATTGCGGCCTGGCTGGCCACCCGTAAAAATTGCCAGCAACTGGTATTGGAAACGCCGTACTATTCCATGCGTACACTCGTGCAGCATTATCTTCCTATCTATCCGGTTCGCAGGATGATTCATTACAATCTGCCAACGTATTCCTATCTGCCCGAAATCATTGTACCCGTAACTATTTTCCATGGAACCGACGATGGAGTAATCCCCTATTCACAGGCTGAGCGACTGAAACCCCTGTTAAAAAAGGGTGATGCGTTTGTTGCGATCCCCGGCGGAAGCCATAATAACCTCAATGACTACCCGCAGTTTCATCAAAAATTAGATTCCCTGCTGGATCTGCATTAACCGGGCAATTCAACCGGGACAATATTAGCGCTCCTGTTTTTGCGGATGTTCTCAGGTACCGCGGCGATGATCTCGAGTTTGAGCGCTTCTACGAGCCGTCTTTTTACAAAGTCGCGGTGCACCACAATGCTCACTTCGCGCATAGGAGCGGGCTTTTTGAAATGCCGAATCTGCTGCAGCTGGCGGGGCGACATGTCGATGGTTGTTAGTTCAGGTAAGATGGTCACACCATCATTCAACTCTACCATACGACGCAGTGTTTCGATACTCCCGGCTTCGTATTCAAAATGGTTGCTGAGTTCCGCGGATCGCCTGAGTTCACAAAGGTTTACTATCTGAGAGCGGAAGCAATGACCTTCCTCCATGAGCCAAAGTTTATTTGGGTCGATGTCCTGCGGCAGTACATACGTTTTCTTGTAAGCACTGTTCTTCTTTGAAATATAGGCCAGCAATTCCTCGTAGAACAGAACATATTCTTTGATACCGGATTCCTGCAGCGGCGTCACCAGTATGCCTGCATCGATCCTGCCCTCGCGGAGACGGTTGATGATGTATTCCGTCATCATTTCGTTTACGACCAGTTTTACCTTCGGATACTTCTTATTGAAAGTTTGCACGAACA
>JAGWTK010000018.1 GCA_028876035.1 Bacteroidota bacterium | reverse complement strand
TCTGGATCCGGATCTTTGCACTGATTTTTTCTATTGGGGTCGCCACCGGCATTATCATGGAGTTCGAATTTGGTACTAACTGGGCTACCTACTCGAAATACGTGGGCGATATCTTCGGAAGTGCACTTGCTGCCGAAGGCATATTCGCGTTTGCGCTGGAATCGGGTTTTCTCGGCATCTTGCTGTTCGGCTGGAAGCGAACAAAACCCGTGGTGCATTTCTTCGCCACCATCATGGTTTTTCTCGGCTCCATGTTTTCTGCGGTATGGATTGTGGTCGCCAATTCCTGGCAACAAACACCGGCGGGCTTTCATATTGTAGGCGAAGGGATGCAGGCGCGGGCGGAAATCACCGATTTCTGGGCGATGGTCAACAATCCTTCCAGCATCGATCGCCTCACGCATGTTTGGATCGGCGCTTTCCTCGCGGGTTCCTTCCTGGTGCTTAGCATCAATGCCTGGTATATTCTTAAAAAAAGACATCTTTCCATCGCCATTCCGGCCTTCAAAATTGCCCTGGTGGTAGCAACGCTCTCTGCTTTGTCGCAGTTATGGGCAGGCTCAAAAAGCGCGGAAGGCGTAGCAAAATACCAACCGGCAAAGCTGGCCACCATGGAGGGGCATTTTGATTCACTGGCTCCGGCGCCGATGTATTTGTTTGGTTGGGCTGACGCCGGAAAGCAGACAACATTGGGTCCGGCGATCCCGGGCGGACTGAGTTTTTTGTCGACCGGGCATTTTAATACCCCCGTAAAAGGACTGAAGAGTTTTGCCCCCGACGAACGTCCCACCCAGGTAAACGCCGTATTCCAGTTTTACCACCTGATGATCATCTGCGGGCTGCTGATGATTGCTCTTTGTTTAGTTGCCTGCTGGTACTGGAAAAAGAACAGCCTGTTTGAAAAGCGCTGGCTGCTGCGGATCTTCGTTTGGGCAGTACTGTTACCCCAGGTGGCCAATGAATGCGGGTGGTTTACTGCAGAAATGGGCCGCCAGCCCTGGGTGGTGTACGGCCTTTTAAAAACGAGTGATGCATTGTCGAAAACAGTAAAGGCCGGGCACGTGCTGTTTTCATTGATACTTTTCACGCTTGTATACGCTTTATTGCTGTTCCTTTTCCTGTTCCTGCTGAACCAAAAGATAAAACACGGTCCCGAGCAGGATCCGGAAAGCGATGCGGGCGAGCATACAAAAAGAGGTATTCCATCCATTACGGCATAATTCAACCAGGTCATGCAAACAACACTGCAAACTTTTTGGGGTATGGATGTCAACGTCTGGTGGTTTCTTGTATTCGGCGCGGTCATCAGTGGCTATGCCATCCTCGACGGGTTCGACCTCGGCGCGGGTGCGCTGCACCTGTTCCTCAAAAAAGAACAGAGCCGGCGGATTGCGATCAACGCCATTGGACCCATGTTCGATGGAAATGAAGTGTGGCTCGTAATCGGCGGGGGTGCCTTGTTCGCCGGTTTTCCGGTGGCGTATGCCGCTATTTTTTCGGCATTCTATATCCCGTTCATGGTGTTTCTAACGGGCATCATTGTACGCGCTGTATCCATTGAGTTCCGCAGCAAACAACCAATGGAATGGTGGCGCCGTGGCTGGGACATCGCTTATTGTGTGTCGAGTATTGTAATTGCGTTTTGCCTGGGACTGATGCTGGGAAATATTGCGCTGGGAATACCGCTTAATGCCGATCACGAATTCAGCGGCAACTGGCTTTCGTTCATTAACCCCTTCTCCCTGTTGATCGCTGTCACCACGCTTTCCCTGTTTATGCTGCATGGTGCTATTTATCTCGGTATGAAAACAGAAAATCGCCTCTATACCCGGCTCACCGTACTTGCCAAAAACTTTACCATCTTCTTCGTGATAAGTTTTGCGCTGTCTACTTTTTACAGCCTGTTGTACATTCCCCACCTGAGTGATCGCATTCGTTCGAACCCTGCTTTATTTGTTTTACCACTGATCATGACACTGGCGATCGCCAATATTCCACGCTGCCTCAAAAAGCGCAACTTTCGCCTGGGGTTTCTTAGTTCTTCTATTACCATTGCTGCTTTATTGGTACTCGTGGCAGTGGAAGTATTTCCTTTCCTTGTCTATTCGCCACAGTATCCCGGACACAGCATTACGGTACAAAACGCGGCGGCATCGCCCAAAACAATGGGTATACTGCTTACCATTGCATTGATTGGAACGCCGCTGGTGCTATTGTACACCGGGTTTGTATTCTGGACTTTCAAGGGAAAAGTAAAACTGGATGAAATGAGTCTTTAATTATTTACTACCTGCATCATCCTATTGTATCCTTGAATACCTTTGCGGCGCTATGGTGTTAAGCCCTTCCTCCGGAAAAAAAGCTGTGGCCAACTGGATCTTCATTGGCGTGGGCATGCTGGTGATACAGGTGGTCCTCGGTGGTATCACGCGGCTTACCGGTTCCGGACTTTCTATCACAGAATGGAATGTGGTTACGGGTGCATTGCCACCGCTCAACGAACAACAATGGCTGGCCGAGTTTGACAAATACAAACAAACACCGCAGTTTCATCTCCTGAATACCGACTTCACCCTCAGTAATTTCAAATTCATTTTCTTCTGGGAATGGTTCCACCGCCTTTGGGCAAGGTTGATTGCTGTTGTATTTGTAGTTGGTTTCGTGTGGCTGGTCGCAAAACGATACATGAAGGCCTCCATGATCAAACCTTTGCTGATCCTGTTCCTGCTGGGCGCCATGCAGGGGGCTATTGGTTGGATCATGGTAAAAAGCGGACTCACGGACGATATGGTGTATGTTAAACCCGTTAAACTGGCCCTTCATTTTGTATTTGCGCTTGTACTTATCTGTTATGCCTGGTGGTTTGGACTGGAACTGGCTGTTCCTGCAACGCAAATCACCCGCAACAGCCGCATCAGGAATACCAACTGGTTGATTATCGTCGTCCTGTTTTTCCAGCTTATTTATGGTGCATTGATGGCGGGGCATAAAGCCGCATCAGCAGCGCCAACCTGGCCAACCATCAACGGTCAATGGTGGCCGCATTTTTTATTTGCCACACCATCTGCCCTGGTCGAAAATAAAATCACCGTTCATTTTATTCACCGTGGACTGGCGTACCTGTTGCTGATAGCTACCCTCGTGTTTACCTACCGCTTGTACCGCCATCCGCACAAACCCGCATTGTTGCAGAAAACCATCCTGTGGCCCTCAGTTCTGATCCTGGTGCAGGTAGCCCTGGGTGTATGCACCGTGCTCAGTAGTCCGTATATTATTCCCAATCACTGGGTCTTGTTCGACTGGCTCGCGCAGTTCCACCAAATCGTTGCCTTGCTTTACCTTCTGCTAATGGTGTGGATGTTGTTTCTTATTCGTAACACGAAACAGGCTGTTAAATAAGCAGGGGGCTGCTTTTGATTGCATTATTTTTGTAGTACATTTCTGATTATTCACCATCTTATGAAGGAGCGGGCCAGGGCCATATTTTATTCCTTTCCGGTACAGCTGCTGCTGCTCCATTTCAAAAAATTTCAAATACTGCTTGTTTTTTGGATGGTATTGTTCGGTGCGGTGGGCGGCGGATTCATGAAGACCTATGGCGTGAACTCACTCTATCTGGCGCCCGAATACCTGGGCAATGTAGATGCAGTGAGTGCTGGCATTGTGGGTATGTCGGTAGCCATCTTCATTATGAGCTGGAACATTACCAGCTTTGTATTGTTCTGCCGTCACTTCAAATTTTTGGCAACCACTACGCGCCCATTCCTCAAGTACTGCATCAACAACAGCATTATACCAATCGTCTTCCTGCTGTATTATTTTTTGCATGCGCTTTATTTCAATAAGTACCGCGAACTAAACAGCAGTACCCAGGTATTCCTCCTGATTACAGGATTTCTGCTTGGATTTGCGTTGATTATTACTATTTCATTTCTCTATTTTTTCAGGGCAGATAAGTCCATCATGGAGCGAATGGCCGCGGTCATCAACAATCCTGCGGAGTTTAAGACGAGTTTTCGTCCGCAGGTTGCCCTCACCAGCGGAGGCAGCCGCCTGATAAAGGTGACGTCTTATTTGAATACCCCCTTATCGGTGCGACCGGTTCGTGACGTAGCACACTACAGCGCCAGTTTCATTGATACCGTATTCAGCCGGCACAATTTCGCCGCTATGTTGTCTGTTTTCATCGCTTTTGTTACGCTTATTCTTGTTGGGTTCTTCCTCGACAATCACTATTTCCAGCTGCCGGCAGCGGCCAGTATTACCATTTTCTTTGCGATCCTGGTGTCGGTGGCTGGTGCATTTTCCTATTTTCTCCAGAGCTGGAGTGTACCTTTTTTTGTATTGCTCATCCTGCTGCTGAATGTACTGTATCGCTACGAAGTAATTGATCCCACCAACAAAGCATACGGGCTTAACTATTCAAAAACAGCCGGCCGGGCCGATTACACGAAGGAAAGCCTGCAGGCTTTGTGCACCCCTGCGAAGGTCGCGGCAGATAAAGAAAACATGATCGCCATACTGGAGCGATGGAAGAAGAAACAAGCTGAAGCAAAACCCTGGCTGTACATTGTAAATGTGAGCGGAGGTGGTACGCGCAGCGCCACGTTTAGCCTGAGTGTATTGCAACGCCTGGATAGTTTGAGTGGTGGCAAACTGATGGACAAGACCTTTTTAATTACCGGTGCTTCCGGTGGTATGCTGGGCGCGGCCTATTACCGGGAGCTGGCCAGGGAAAGGTCAGCCGGAAAAAACCTTTATCTCTACAGCAGTAAATATGTTGATGATATTTCCAAAGACCTGCTCAATCCCACCTTTACTTCACTGGTTGCAAGGGATCTCGCTGCACCTGCGCAGAAATTTACCATTGGCAACTATTCCTATATTAAAGATCGCGGCTATGCCTTTGAAGAGGCCCTGCGGGTGAATACGCGCAACCTGCTTGGCCGGCAGCTGAAAGATATTGCGGCAGATGAAAAGGCTGCCAAAACACCGTTGATGTTCTTCAATGCAGTGATTGCCCGCGATGGCCGCAAAATGGTTATCAGTACACAGCCCGTGAGCTTCCTGATGAAACCATATTACGACAGTGCGCACTCACCCGCACCCGATCCGGATGAAATCGATTTTGCAGCATTGTTTGCGAAGCAGGATCCGCTTAATATGCGCTTACTCACGGCCCTGCGCATGAATGCTACTTTCCCCTATGTACTGCCGAATGTATGGCTGCCAAGTACACCGGTGATAGATGTGATGGACGCCGGTTTGCGCGACAATTACGGGGGTGAAACCGCCCTTCGGTTTACAGATGTATTCAAAGAATGGCTGCAGGAAAATACCGCGGGGGTAGTGATGCTGCAAATTCGCGATCGCAATGCCGGTGGCTGGGACGATCCGTTTGAGTCGGGCGATATATCAGAACTGGTAACCAAACCTATGCTGCTGCTGCAGTTCAACTGGTACAAAATGCAGGAATATAACCAGTCGGCCAATTTCGGACTTACCCAACAACTACTCAGCAACCGGCTTTATCGTATCTCTTTTCAATATGCCGCTTCGAATGCAGATGCAAAAGCGGCGCTAAATTTCCATCTCACACAGCGGGAAAAGAAGAACATCCTGGGCGCGCTTGATAACAGCGACAACGCCGCCTCCTTCCGGAGCTTTCTGCAATTGCAAATGCCCGACAGTCTCAAGGCAAAATAGAACTTCGGCTATACCAGCACGTTAGGCAGGTTGTATCAGCCGGAAACAGCCTGGCAGCACTTTGATCGTAAAAGCACCGGCAGTTTCCACCGGTTCCCCGTCAACATGCAGGGGCGCATGGTCGATATTTTGTATAGAAAGCCGGTCGGCCTGGAGATAGATAATTCCCGATTTTTTCAGCATATGCGGGTCGGAAATCCGGTTATTACCGGCAATCTGGTTCAACAGGGATACCGGCAACTGGGCTTTGTTCATCTTGCGCACTATCACAATATCCAGCAAGCCATCGCTCAGGCTTGCCTTTGGAGCAATGGTTACCTGGTTGCCAAACTGGTTGCTGTTGGCGATGCTGATGAAATAGGCTTCTGAATTGAATTGGGTATCGCCCAGGTCGATGTCGAAGGAATAGGGTTTGGCAGAAAAAAATTGCTTCACCGATTGACGGGCATAGGTAAGCAATCCGCGTTTTTTCTGTTTGGCGAAGTCATGCGCTACCTGTGCATCAAAGCCGAGTCCGCAAAGCATACACGCAAATGAACGGTTGATCAGGAAAGCGTCGACTGCCGATGCTTTTCCGGTGAAAACAAGCTCAATCGCTTTCGCGCTGGCTTTGGGAATTTTTGCGCCCAGCGCGAGTCCGTTCCCTGAGCCAAGTGGCACGATGCCGAAATTCACCTCCTGGTCACGCAAATCTCCTACGATACTGTTTACTGATCCATCGCCGCCGCAGATAATGATATCAGTATAATTTTCTTCCCGGATTTTTTGTTTTACAAAATGATAGTCGCCGCTTGCTACGGTGGGAAGAATTTCAAAGTGTTTATCGTATTTTCTTGCTGTTGCTTCGATAAGAGCCGGCAGTCCTTTTTTTGAGGCAACACCAGAGATAGGGTTAATAAGGAAGATAAATTTTCGGGACATAAGCTGCAAAGATACCAACGGATGACTAACAGCGAATCAACGCACTGGCCCAGGTAAATCCGCTGCCAAATGCGGCCAGGCAAACGAGGTCGCCGGTTTTGATCTTTCCTTCTTCCCATGCCTCGCAAAGCGCAATCGGTACTGAAGCGGCCGTTGTATTTCCGTATTTCTGGATATTGTTGTGCACCTGTTGATCGGATAGCCCCAATTTCTGTTGCACAAACTGACTGATCCGCAGGTTGGCCTGGTGGGGAATCAGCATATTGATGTCTGCAGGACGAAGGTTGTTGGCAGTAAGTGCCTCGAGGATCACTTCCGGGAATTTCACCACGGCTTTTTTAAACACGGCCGGCCCATCCATATTCGGAAAGTTCTGTGCCTGGTCGATCATGGCATGGCTCATAAACATCTGCCCCATTTCCGCTTTATCAAAATCCGCCAGTTGCTGGGTAGTCCAGTGGTTCGCATGGGTACCCGGGTTGAACATGGCCAGTATTTCGGCACTTTCGCCATCACTGTGGAGATGGGTGCTAAGGATGCCCTGTCCGGGTTGGTCGGCGCGCTGCAGTACAACAGCCCCGGCGCCATCTCCAAAAATCACCGATACATTCCTCCCGCGGGTACTGAAATCCAGTCCGAAAGAATGTTTTTCACTACCTACCACCAATATATTCCGGTACATGCCAGTTTTGATAAACTGATCGGCTACACTCAATGCATATACAAAGCCGCTGCATTGGTTGCGTACGTCCAGGGCGCCGATTTCCCGCATTTTCATGGCGCGCTGCAGCAATACGCCGCAACCGGGAAAATAATAGTCCGGACTTAAGGTCGCAAACACGATGAAGTCGATATCAGCAGGGGTAATGCCAGCCCTGCTGATGGCGATACCTGCGGCTTCAACGGCCATTGTGGTGGTGGTTTCCGCTGTTCTGTCGGCGAAACGTCTTTCCCGGATACCGGTTCTTTCCTGGATCCACTCATCACTGGTTTCCATATAACGCATCAGGTCCTGGTTCGTGTAGATGTTTTTAGGAACATACATACCAATACCGCCGATTTTACTGCTGTACATAAGGGCAAGCTTTTGACCTTGAAAATAGTGAAAGATCCGGCGCTGCAACGGGCAGGCAGGGTTAAACAAGGTTTCCTGCATCAAAAAAGCGAATTTTTTTTAGCGCAAATCCTACTTTTTTAGTGGGTCAGAGCCAACCCTTTACACGAATTCATCGTTTATTAGTTCGAAAATTAGTAGCAACTGCTTTTGATCTTTGGTTTTTATTTTTAGCTTTACTCTCCCAATATCGGCATCGCCTGCTCTGGCGAGCCAAAAAAACTACCATACTCCTTTACAAAGTAATTTTCTATAAATACTTTGTTTAATATCCTCTAAAAGCTGGCTCATAACTCCACATCCTTTTTGGAATTACCTGTACTTACTGTATCTGTAATTATTTAAAAGAAATCTATGTACCAGCGTCTACTCCTGTTGTTATTGGTGCTTACCGGCTCTACTGCCCTCATGGCGCAGGACGTCATGTCCGCGTCTGACCCCGACAATGTTTACAATTCCAGCGCACCGCTCGGCTCTGCAACCAATCCGATTGCTGCCGGTGCCGGTGTTATGCAAAAATGGGTGCACAGCACTACCCAAAAGCCGGGTCGCATTACCTGGAATCAGTCGAACTTCAAATCGTACCGTTGGGGTACGATGTCGTTCAGGCTGCGCTTCCCCAATAATTATGATCCCGCCAATAACAAATACCCGATAGTTATCTTCCTTCACGGAGCCGGCGATGCTGCCAGTGTTACCCTTAACCCGGGTGGCGTAAACCGTGAGAACCAGGACCAGCTTTTCTGGGGCGCGCAGCTGTTTGAGCAGCGGATGAACCAGGGTGATTGGAATGGCTTTCTTTTGTTTCCCCAGTTGTATAGTAACTCGTCGGAGTGGGATGGTGCTTCAAACATTCCCCCGGTTAACAGCATCCTGGATACACTCGAAAAATACAATGGACTGGATCCTGCAAGGGCCATCGTGATGGGACTTTCTGCCGGTGGTCTCGGAGCCATTAACTATGCTGGTTTTTTCCCCAAGCGCATCGCCACCATTATTCCTTCAAGCCCTGAGAAAGTACAGTTGCTGTTTCAAAACGGGTTTGTACCAGGAATGAAAGAGATCCCGGTTTGGATTTCAACCGGTGGACTGGACAATGGCCCCCGACCCGCGGATGTTTTCGCAACGCGGGATGCGGTAAAGGCTGCCGGGGGAGATTTCTACCTCAGCTATTATGCTACCCATGGCCATGATACATGGTCTAATCAATGGGTGCAGTACGATGCCAGCAACCGCAACCTGTTAAGCACCTATTGGAACAATGCACACAAAGCGCAGCCAATGGTATACTTTCAAAACAGCCAGTTTTGTGACGGAAGCCCGATTAATGCACCCATGGGCATTACACCTGGCTTCAATGCCTACGAATGGCAGCGCGATAAGGGAACTGGCTTTATAACGATTCCCGGAGCAACCCAGAACACGTACACGGCAACGCAGGTAGGTAACTACCGGGTGCGTTACCAGCGGGATCCGAACGGCGCATGGTCCGACTGGACGCCGAAGCCTGTTGTGATCAGTAACAAAGCCTGCAGCCTCGATACTGTGATTTACGAAGGTTTTGAAGATGTAGACAACTATTACACGGTGTTTTCTGCACCAGGTGATGCCAACAATTCTTATTCTTACCAAAATGTCACTTGCCAAAACGGTATTGTAACCAATAGTACAGAAACTTTTGCGCAGGATGCAACGGGTCGTGTCGGCGGAGATTTCATGTTCTATAACACCGCCTCAAGCTCGTCCTGCACCTATGTTTCGGGTGCACAGATATGGCGTTATATGGGTGGTTCAAAAACGGTTACGCCCAATACGAACTATCTCTTTACGTTTTATATCGGCAACCACGGTACCAATTACGGCAATGCCAGCAACCCGGTGGCCGCACTTACACCGGTGATCAACGATGTACCACTTACGCCTGCAAACCTTACAACCGTACAGGTAGGCAATGCAAGTTGGAAAAAGCTGAGCTATATCTGGAATTCAGGCGGTAACACGCAGGTGTATCAAATGTCGATCATCAACAATACAGCGCTGGCTACCGGCAATGATTTTGTAATTGATGAGCTCGCACTGGTAAAAGCGCCGATCATCGCCATGCCAGGCAATGCAGTTGGAAACGTAGCATTGTGGGCGAAGGCAAATGCTATCAACGTGCCTGATGGATCTGCACTCACCTTCTGGAGCAACAGCGCTTTGAATGGCAACAACCTTTCCCAGGCCACCTATGGGTTAACACCGACGTTCAAAAACAATACTACAGACAATATCAACTTTAACCCGGTTGTTGGATTGAACACTACACTCCAAACCAACCTCAAAACACAGTCGGGTTTTGCTGGTACCAGCAATCACAACGCGGCGAATGTGTACCTGGTTGCGAAGTTTAACAACATTGGCCAAAACGTGAACATCTTCGATGAAGCTACCAGCTCTACCACCTGGGATAGCCTCAACCTGAAATTCCCCGGGGTGCTCACCTGGAGAGCGGGTAACAGCACGAATGTTGTCGCTACTCCAAATAACACGGTAGAAGCGAACCAGCCAACGCTGTTTACATTTACAAAAGACAATGTCAACAATACGCCCAATGGATTTAAGCAGGACATCCGTAAGAATGGCGTGCTGGTAGCGAGTGGCAATGCGAATTCAGTATTCACCGGAAGCGCCAGCAATACTTTCCAGCTGGGAACCTTTGATGGTAATATTGCTGAGCTGATTTACATCCTCGATTCACAAATCACGGGTGCTGATCAGAACCAGATAGAATCTTACCTGGCATTGAAATATGGTATTTCGCTGGGTACTACCGTAAGTCCGGTTAACTATGTGGCTTCAAACGGCAGCACTATCTGGAACGGTTCGCTCACCTATCAGAACGATGTATTTGGCATTGGAACAGACAGTGCAAGCGGCCTTATTCAAACAAGTTCCAACAGCATCAACAGTGGCTCAGGGAATGGTACAGGTATCGCTGGCAAGGGAAATATTGTGGTAACAACCGCGAGCCAGCTGGCCGACAGGAACTTTTTGATGCTGGGTAACGACGGTGCTACGCTGGCACAATCCATCATTCAATCTTCACAGGCGCCTAATATTGCCGTGGGCAGCACCCGCGTGGGACGCGAGTGGAAGGTGCGGAATATTGGTGGGGTAGGACCTGTAACACTCAGCTTCGACACAACAGGATTGGGTGCACAGGCTGGCGGTGCTACCGTTAATAACTATGCGCTGATGATTGACAACGATGGCAATGGCAATTTTGGCGATGGAACTATCTCATTTGCCAATGCTACCGCCGCTTCCGGTAAGAAAATCATCTTTGGCAATGTAACGTTGAACGATAATGTGGTATTTACTATTATCACGCTGAAGAGCGCGCTGCTCCCGGCCATCTGGATTAGTTTTACTGCCCAGGAGATCAATGGTAATGCACTCCTGAACTGGAAGACCAGCGATGAAATAAACGTTGACCGTTACACAGTAGAACATTCATTCAACGGTGTTAGCTTTAGCCCTGTAGGAACGGTGGCTGCTAACAATAACTCCGGTGTGAACAACTACAACTTTACGCATACTGGCCTCACACCTGGCATACATTACTACCGCATCCGTCGGACAGACCTTGATGGCAAATCCGAATACACCGCTATCAAAACCATCAACGTAACGGTGAACGGCGCCAATGTACAGGTAAGGCCAAACCCGGTAGTGGGCAACACGCTTACACTTGCTATTACTACTGCACAGAATACCAAATCAATGGTACAGGTAATGTCGGTAGACGGAAAAGTGATGATGCAGCAGCGTGTTAGTCTGGGTTCAGGCACCAGCCTGGTTAACCTCGACATCAACCATGTGCCGGCTGGCGTTTATATGGTACAGGTTCAATTGAACAATGAAGTGGTGACACGCAAGTTCATCCGCCAACGATAATAACTACAGACGCTGAACAGAACAAACCCCGGCCTTCATTGTGCCGGGGTTTTGTTTTTCTGCTGCTGCCACAAAGAAAGTTAGTGTTGATTGCCGGTTATGGGCTGCAGGTGTACAACTTCTTCCAGGAATTGATTGATGGCCGCTTGTACGCCTTCCACATCTCCCGACTTCAGCGATGAACCGAGTACATGGTCGCCGGTTTTTGGCATCGCCTGTTTTCGTTTCAAAGCAGCCGGCGTGCCCAGTTCATCAAACATCTTCAGCATGGCGTCTACTTTTACAACCGGATCCTGGTGTGTTTCGTCTTTGTAATAGTATAGCAACAATACAGGTTGCTTTACTTTTCCAAAAGTGGCCGGGGTCATACTTGTTTCAAGAATTTCCTGCAATGCCGCGGTGCCTTCATAGGGGTAGCGGTAATACCAGTACTGTTTGTAGGCTGGCCGCTGATCATCTACTGTTTTGTGATCGCTTCCGGTTACCAGCCGGGCTATCTGCACGCCCCAATGGTTGTTGAGCATATAGGCCTTATCGTTATTGATAGCAATATTGGGAGACAAAAGCACCACAGCAGCCACATCATTTGGATAAGCTGCCGCCAGCTGAAGGGCATTGGTACCGCCGGTTGATGTACCAATGAGAATTACTTTTTGTCCGATCTTTTTGCCAATGGCCAGCGCAAGTTTGGCCGACTCCCAGTTTTTGTCGGCGGTGAGATTCATCATGGGTTCCGTTGTATCGATGCCGTGCTCTGCCAGCCTGCTGAGGTAAAGGTTTGCTCCGTAACGCCGTGCTGTGTTCCGGTGAACCGGATCGCCCTCCGCCTGAGAAGAGGAAAATCCGTGGAGATACACCATCGACCAGGGGGTAACGGCTTTGGTGGAATCGTTGGCCCAAACGATTCTTGCTTCATTGTCGGGTTTCAGTTTATGCATGGATTCCATCGACCTGATATAATTCTCCAATGCTGCTGCGCCGGAAGGAACAGCGGGCATAGCAGGATCATAATGAGGAGTGGCCGGTGCGGGACCCGCCCAATAAGCGATACCCAGTGCCGCCGGAATGATAAGCAACCATTTTTTTGACATAGAGCAATTTTTTACAAGGTAGAAATATCCGCTGGTTAATTGGCTGGCCCTGGTTTTGGCCTTCTGATAAAATCCTTACATTCGGCATCAGCTAAAACCCCGTACATGTCATCAGCCCAACGTTTCACCGCACTGGATGTATTTCGAGGCCTTACCGTGTGTTTCATGATCATCGTAAATACTTCCGGTAACGGGGCCACTACCTTCGCGCCGCTGCAGCATGCCGCCTGGCATGGGTTCACGCCCACTGACCTTGTGTTCCCCTCTTTTCTTTTTGCGGTGGGAAACGCAATGAGCTTTGTAATGCTGAAGTGGGCCGGCAAGCCTCAATCGGAAGTCCTTGGGAAAATTTTAAAAAGAACACTCCTGATTTTCCTGCTTGGATACCTGATGTACTGGTTCCCGTTTTTTAAACTGGACAAGGCACATCATATGGTTTCCTTTCCAATCAGGGACACAAGAATCCTCGGCGTATTGCAGCGCATTGCCCTTTGTTACGGCATAGCGTCGCTGATGTTTTATTATTTGAAGCCCAAAACAGTGGTTTATATCAGTGCAGGCTTGTTGCTGCTGTACTGGGGTATACTGAGTTGGTTTGGCGAGCCCGGCAATGAACTTAGCATGACGGGCAATGCGGGTATATTGATTGATAAGTTTCTTATGGGAGAATCGCATATGTACCACGGTGAGGGCATTGCTTTTGATCCCGAGGGCTGGCTCAGTACACTGCCGGCGATTGGCAATGTGGTCGGCGGCTTTATGGTAGGCCGGTTTGTGCAAAAACAGGGAAATAGCTGGGAAGGGCTGGCAAAGTTGCTGCTGGCGGGTGCTGCGCTGGTATTCCTTGCGTATAGCTGGAACTGGGTGTTTCCCATCAATAAAAAACTCTGGACAAGTTCCTTTGTGCTGTACACGGTTGGACTGGATTGCGTGATATTGTCGGCAGTCATCTACCTGGTTCAATTCCGCCAGCAAACCAGCTGGACACATTTTTTCGAAGTGTTTGGCAAGAACCCTTTGTTTATTTACTTGCTCAGCGAAGTAGGCATCACCATACTTTATTTTATTCCTGCCGGCAAGGTGCCGGTAACCACCTGGCTCTACCAGCATGTATTCCGTTTGGCGGGCGATTATACCGGCGCACTGCTGTATGCGGTTAGCTGGATGTTGTTCTGCTGGCTGGTGGGATATTGGATGGACAAAAAGAAAATATACGTGCGCGTTTAAAATACAGGAAAAATTGCCGGTTATTCCACCGGCAATTTTTTTTCGAAGCAACAACTATTTTCCACGCCTTCGTACTGGCCATAATTCGGTATTCTCCGGTAGCCTGCTTTTTCATACAAGGCGATTGCTTCCGGCTGTCTTTTGCCGGTTTCGAGTACACAGGTGCCGTAGCCCAGCACCAATGCCCATTGTTCCAGTTCCTTTAGTAGCTGCAATGCAATGCCGCGTCCCCTGTATTCGGGCAATACAAACATGCGCTTCACCTCCACGCTACCGGTTTGCCATTCTTTAATGGCTCCGCTCCCGATAGGGGTATCCTGGTCGTAGGCAACGATGGCATGTTTGATGGTAGCAATGCCGTTAAATTGCGCGTAGAAGGAATGATCAGTTCCATCACGTTCACTCAGATCCCGGTCCAGCAAGGCCACCAGCGAACGGAAATCTTCGTTGAACGAATCTGTGCGCACAAAACGATACCTGTTTTCAGTGGGGATCATCAAAATGGTTTTTTTTCCTGTCTGGTAGATGTTGGGGCCGCGGCTTTATTAAAATCGCCGGCGTAGATCAGCGTTAGTTTCGACTCATCAAAATATTTCCGCAAGGCTGCGTTGACAGCTGCAGGGTCGAGCGCTTTTATCTTCTCTTCAAAGGCTGTGAATTCATCGAGGTCGCGTCCGTCGCGCAGGTAGCTGCGCAAAATATTGGCCAGCGCGCTGTTCAGTCCGAGAATGGTTTTGTTTTGCTGCAGCCAGCTCGCTACTGATTTTTGCAATTCGTCGGCGGTAAAACCCTCTTTTCGCGCAAGCGCGATTTCCTCATGCAGGGCAGAGTCGAGTCTTCCCTTGTACAATGGATTAAAAAACGCATAGACGCCCCAGTTACCGGCCTCATATTTATAATCGGTTCCAACAAAAGTTCCTGCACCATAGCTCATGCCTTCTTTTTCACGAAGGCGCTGCGGAATCCTGGAACTCAGGAAGGCGCCTCCACCCAATAGTTCGTTCGCCATAAAAATCGCGGGATAGTCAGGGTGCTTTTCAGACACAGGAATATTGATACTTCCCATCAACGCAGCATTGGTTTTATCGGGCGTGTTGATGCTAACGGTTTGCCCCGCCACGTCAAAATACCGGGGCACAATTTCTTTGAAGGGAAACTTTGAGTTCCATTTGCCAATGGATTTTTCAAGGAAACGCATCACCACATCCTGGTCAATTTCACCCACAAAAGAGGCGATCCCATTATTACCTCCATAAAAATCATTGTAATATTTTTTGACGTCGTCTGGTTTTATGGCAGCGATTTCAGCGAGGCTTTCATCGGTATCAGCAGCATAATTCGGATGGCCCTTGGGGTATTTGCTGGTCCGTTTCGAGAGCTGAACGGATGCCAGGTTAGATGGTTCATTTCGGCCGGCTTCATAATCGGCTTTTGTATCCAGTTTGGCTTTGTCGAATTCAGTTGCATCAAATTTGGGATGATGCAGGATATCATCGAGCAGGGCCAGTGCTGCAGGAAGATGGGCTTTATCGGTGTTGAGACGTACGACCAGTCCGCCCGCCGATCCAAATATGCTGATCTCGGTTTTGATCCGATCCAGTTCATCCGCAATTTGTTTTTTTGACTTTGTGAGCGTTCCTGTCTTGAGCAGTTTTGCTGTGAGCGAGGCAATTTCCGATTTTCCATTCAGGCTGGTTTCATCGCCCATCCGGAAACTGAGCAAAGCATCAATTTTATCGCCTTTGGCTGGTTTCTCCAGCAGCACATATTTAGCGCCGTTTTCCAGCTTGCCGTACACCGCATGTTTTTTGATATTAGCGATGCTGTTGTCGAAGTTTGCTTTCTGCGCCGTTGCTTCTTTGCCTTTGTACCCTTCCAGTAAAGCGGGGATGTCGGGTGTTTCTTTAACAACAGTTCTATCGGGTGCTGCATCGGGTGTAAAAATTCCCCAGGTGCGGTTGGAAGTTTTATAGTATTTGCGGGCAACTTCCTGCACTTCGGCCAGCGTGCAGTTTTCTATACGGTCGCGGTTAAGAAACCACAGGCGCCAATCACCCGCGCCAATGTATTCGGTGAGGCCCACCGCAAAATTGATGATTTGGCTGGTATTGTTTTCGATGTTTTTCAACCGGCTGTTGCGCGCCCTTGCTAAGTCCTCTTCAGTAAATTTCATCGAGGCAAAGGCATCGGCTGTCTGCAGGAGAATTTTGCGCGCACTGTCAAGATTCTTATCCTTTGGCACTTCGGCCTGGAAATAGGTGAAACCGGGGTCGTGCAGGGTTTGCGCATACCCGCTGATCTTGGATGCCTTTTTCGTTTCTACCAATTTCTTGTATAGAACGCCAGAAGGGTCGTTGGTAAGAATTTCGGTGAGTACATCATTAGCTGCAAAGTCTTTGTCGGCCAGCGATGGAGTATGATAAGCCATCCCGATGTATTGGATATCGCCCGTACGCCTCAGCGTAATGCTCCGCTCTCCATCCTGTGGTGGTTCAACGGTGTAGGTAGGTTGCAGTACGCGGTCGGGTCGTGGTATTGATCCAAACGACTGCTGCACCTGGTTAAGGGCAGATGGTTCATCGAATTTGCCGGCAATCACCAGTACCGCGTTGTCGGGCTGGTAATATTTCCTGTAGAAGCTGCGCAGGTTATCGGCCTTTACTCTTTCTATGTCTTCTTTGCTGCCGATGGTGCTTTTACCGTAATTGTGCCAGAGGTACATCGCGGAAAGGATTCTTTCATTCAGTACACCCGCGGGATAATTCTCACCAATTTCAAATTCATTGCGTACGACGCTGAACTCTTTTTGCAATTCCTCCGGAAGAATCTTGGAATTGACCATGCGGTCGGCTTCCATATCAATTGCCCAGCGCAGGTTTTCATCGGATGCAGAAAGAATCTCGTAGTAATTGGTACGGTCGTACCAGGTGGTTCCGTTGGCAAAAGCCCCTTTGTCGGCAATTGCTTTTTTGATGTCCGTAAACTTACCACATTGTTTGAACAGCATGTGTTCGATCAGGTGGGCCATACCGGATTCACCGTATCCCTCGTGCCGGGATCCAACCTTGTACACAATATTGACGACAATATTGGTTTGCGCCGGGTCGGGTATCAGCAAAATATGCAGTCCGTTATCGAGCGCATATTCTTTGATGCCTTCAACGCTGGTCACGAGTTTGGGAGTGTTTTGTGCTGATGCTGCCATTGCCAGCAGGAATGGCATTAGTAATAAAAGGAAAGGTTTCATGTAAATGATTTGATTGGGTGAGTGCCTGGTGAGGTCTAAATTACTGAAAATACGGGGGTGTTTTTTTGCCGCATAGCCCGAAAACTGTTTCTTTGTGGGGCTAAAAAGGCCTGCTGGCCAAATCCTTTCTAAAACAAGCAAGACAATAAAAATTTCAACGCGCCATGAGTTACATTTCAGAAGTTCATGCACGGCAGATTCTTGACAGCCGTGGTAATCCCACCGTAGAAGTAGATGTTATAACCGATGAGGGTGCCCTCGGCCGGGCAGCGGTGCCAAGTGGTGCCAGTACCGGTATCCACGAAGCGGTGGAACTGCGCGATAATGATAAGAAAGTATATGTAGGTAAAGGTGTCTTGCAGGCGGTAAAAAATGTGAACACCGTTATCTCCGAGAAACTCCTGGGGTTTGATGTAGCCGAGCAGGCCCTCGTTGATAAGATGTTGATTGAACTCGATGGCACACCCAATAAAGGAAAACTCGGCGCCAATGCGATGTTGGCGGTGAGTATGGCCGTTGCAAAAGCGGCGGCGATTGAAGCCAACCTTCCGCTCTACCGTTATATCGGCGGTACCAATGCACGCACGCTGCCCGTTCCCATGATGAATATCCTCAACGGGGGCGCACATGCCGATAATAAAATTGATTTCCAGGAATTCATGATCATGCCGGTAGGGGCTTCCAGCTTTAGTGAAGGCCTCCGTTGGGGTGTTGAGATTTTCCATACACTGAAAAGCGTGCTTAAAAAGAAAGGATTCAGCACCAACGTGGGTGATGAAGGCGGTTTTGCACCCAATATTCAAAGCAATGAAGAAGCGATCGAAACGGTACTGGAAGCGATCAGCGCCGCGGGCTATAAGACCGGCAGCGAAGTAGCCATTGCCATGGATGCTGCCAACAGTGAGCTGTGGGACGGCAGTAAGAAAAAATACGTATTCCACAAGAGCAGCGGCAAAGAAATGACCAGCGAAGAATTGGTTCAATACTGGGCCGACTGGGTAAAAAAATATCCAATCATTTCAATTGAAGATGGTATGGCAGAAGACGACTGGGACGGATGGAAAATGCTTACCGATGCCATCGGCAGCAAATGCCAGCTGGTAGGGGATGACCTTTTCGTAACCAATGTTACCCGCCTGCAGCAGGGTATCGACAAAAAAATTGCCAATGGGCTGCTCGTAAAAGTAAACCAGATTGGTACCCTCACCGAAACCATCAATGCCGTTACCCTTGCACAGCACAATGGCTACAACACCATCATGAGCCATCGTAGCGGTGAAACAGAAGATGTAACCATTGCAGACCTGGCAGTGGCACTGAATTGCGGACAAATCAAAACCGGTTCAGCTTCCCGCACAGACCGGATTGCGAAATACAACCAGCTTATCCGCATCGAAGAACAATTGGGTGACACCGGCCTCTTCCCGGGCAAAGGCAAGCTCAGCTTCGGTAAATAAGCCTTTATAACTTTTAATTTGCAGGGCCGCAAAAGCGGCCCTTTTATTTTGCGCGGAAAAAAGACCTAACTTTATCGTATCGCACTGTATGGCTATTTCACAATACATACCCTCCTGGCTCAAAAACAAATACCTGCTTTGCCTCCTCGGCTTTGCGGTGTGGATGTTGTTTTTTGATGATCGGGATTTGTATGTAACCTGTATCAAACAGCGCGAAGAACTCCGCGAACTGCGCAAGAGCAAGCAGTATTACGAACAGCAGATCGCGGATACCAAAAAGGAACTGGACCAGCTCAAAGTAAACGCGGCTACCATCGAAAAATACGCCCGCGAGAAATACCGCATGAAGCGCGACAATGAAGACCTGTTCGTAATTGAAGCTCCCATCACGGGAAAATAACCGTTAATTCGACACGTATTTTTACGGTAAATCCGATTATTTCCACTCAAATAATCTCAAGTCCGGTACAATAAGCTATCTTAAATGCCGTTTATAGCTATGGACGTTCCGGAACTGGACACTCCGGAAATTATTTATAATGGACAAAAATGGTTTGCTTATGTCAATCTTTACACCGGAAGATTTGATCATGTATTTGTATCAGGAAACTTCCCCCGAAAAAACGGCCGCAATAAAAGAAGCGCTGGCCACCGATTGGGCCCTCCAGCAGAAGTTCAAAGTTATCGAGGAGTCGGCCAAAACACTTTCCCCCGTATTGTTTTCCCCCCGTGCCGAGGCTGTTATGAATGTGCTGAATTATGCACGCGAAACCATGCCGGTTACGACACACTAGAAAACATCATTGAAAATTGAATACAGGCATTGAAGCCGGCGGTCACTGGTCGCCCGGCTTTTTTTGTCAGAAGTCGATCCCAAACCACTTCTTCCGTTCTTTCATGCGGTATTTCTCGTAGTTAAAATGATAGAGTTTGCCTGGCCGGTGCGGCACATTGGTCTCCAGTTCACCGGTATCTTCCAGCAAGTCCATCGAAAAGAACTTCTTTCGGAAATTGCGCCGGTCGAGACTCACGCCGAGAATGGCCTCATACAGGTTCTGAAGTTCACGCAATGAAAACTTGCGCGGCAAAAGGCTAAACCCAAGCGGGTGTTCCTGGATCCGTTTCTGCAGCCACTCATAGCAGGCATCCAGGATCTGCTTATGGTCAAAGGCCATTTCGGTAATATGCTTAAGGGTATGCCAGTGCAATTCGTTGTCGTGCGTGCGGGGCTGGTAATGCTGAACGTTCACCAGGGAGCAATAAGCCACGGTGATGATCCGCGCGGCCGGGTGCCGATCCACTTCACCGAACGCTTTCACCTGCTCGAGGTACAGGTCTTCGATGCCGGTACGTTCTCTTAAAATGCGGTAGGCGGCTCCGTCAAGTGTTTCCCGGCTGTCGATCAGGTCGCCAAGCAGGGACCATTTCCCTTCGAAATTGGCTAAGTCCGACTTGATTAACAGAACCTTCAGTTCGTTTTCATCGAACCCAAAGATCACACAGTCGACCGAAATACCATTGTAGCCCTCGCGTTCGAGTTGTTCGAGGATGGTCTTGACGTCCTTCGGGCGGGCGTTGGCAGGCATTCGCAGGGTTTGTTAAATGAAGATGATGACGACAGCGAATTTACTACACAAAATCAGATTTTACCAGCAAAGGCGCAATCTGCCCTAAGTAGTTACCGTTAACGGATCGGCCAGATTGATCCTATTGTTACAGCCTTGACACTGAATTAATTTTATGTTTCAATCATCCAACTTATGAAAAGACTCGCGATTCTATTGCCGTGGTTCTCATTCTTCCTGCGTGAGCAATACCTTGCTGGCTATACCTGCCTGGCACTCCAGATTTCGGTGATCGGCTGGCCCATCGCCTCGCTTTGGTCTTTGATTTCATTACTAGCAGGCAATAAAGAGAAAAAGAAAAGCGCCATCCTGCAGTCACTTCAGCCTACCTACTACAGTCGTGAAATGATGACGGTAAAAAATATCGCCTAGTCGGGCTTTCCGCGGTCAGGTAGTTGTTTTACCAGTGCCACTACCAGGCTGGCGGCATTGTGTGCGGCTATTTCATAAAAATTGCGCACCAGCGCAGAAGCGTTATTGCCCGCATCATCACTTAAACTTCTTATCACAACAAACGGTGTGCGTTGTTGCCAGCAAACCTGTGCGACCGCTGCGCCTTCCATCTCTGTGGCATCACCCTGCATGCTTGTATGCAGGGCTTTTGTTGCCTGGTCGGATGCTACAAATACATCTCCCGTAACAACTACACCAGAGATCACTTTCGGGAGACGGCTGCCGACCGGCTCAAACTTCACGTGTTTCGATGCTTCCAGCGCTGCCCGTACCAGGTTACTGTCGCTGACAAAATAGATCGGATTTTCCTGCATCGTAAAAGGATTGCGCGTTGGACGCCGCAGTATACTGTCGGGTGTTTGCGTGCCATAATCATGGTGTGCCACCCTGGCGCCGATGACCAGGTCGCCCGGCAGGAGCATTGGGTTGAGTCCTCCCGCAATACCCGAAAATAAAAGCCTTTGCGGCCGGAAATGTTCGATCACCAGCGTAGTGGCTACCGCCGCATTTACTTTGCCAATACCGGTTTGTGCCAGCACCACCTGTTTCCTTTCCAGCAAACCTTCCGTAAATAAAATATGCTGTATAACGGTGTCGTGTGAACGCTGCAGCTGCGCTTTCAGCAACGCGAGTTCGGGTGGAAAAGCTCCAAGGATGGCGGTGACCGGGCGGAATAATTGCGGCGATCGGCTGGTGTCTGCGCGTTCGTTAAAAATAGGCGCCTGCCCAACGGCCATCATTGACAGAAGAAACAGGCCTGCGAGTATGGTTCCGGATTTACACATAGTAT
>JAGWTK010000356.1 GCA_028876035.1 Bacteroidota bacterium | reverse complement strand
GGGTTTTGGGGCCAATTGGCTATTACGATGTTTATGATCTTGCTAGTAGTAATAACGGATTGCATGAATTTAAACCCTTAGTTGACGTAAAAAGCTCCTAAAATCATCGTTCTACTACGATCCAATTTCTATTTTTCGAAGAATCTGAATCCTGAAAAAGCTAAATCCTCTTCCATGAAAATAACGCTACCCACGTTGTCCGGCCTTCTTATGCTTTTTGTCGGCAGCACCGATGCATGGTCGCAATGCTCCGGTTCTTCT
The DNA here is from genome assembly GCA_028876035.1 of Bacteroidota bacterium. Lineage (GTDB taxonomy): Bacteria > Bacteroidota > Bacteroidia > Chitinophagales > Chitinophagaceae > JACMLD01. The sequence continues at coordinate 4,429 of JAGWTK010000356.1, read as the reverse complement.
GCTGCATTTACCCTGCAATACGACACCGCTTTCAACGGGAATGGAAATGCCATCGTAAATCTTTCATTGCCGAAATTCGATCCATCGCTCGGCACCCTGTTATCGGTCGACCTTAGTTCGAGCGTAGGTTTGCAGTACAGCTATATACTGGAAAACCCAACTGCTTCTTCAAAGCTTTTCAAAACACGGATAGTTCGAACCGACGAGATCACCAGCACTGCGCTTGATCCCTATTCAGTATATGCAGCGAATCAAACGCCACAATACACGGTCACGCTTGCGGCCGGACAAAGTCTGCCGGTGGGTCCCGGGTTTATGCGGTATAGTCTCGCCAATACAGTTAACGATGCGAGGCTGGTGAATTTTATGGGCGCTGGAACGGTTGATCTTGCCTATGAAACCGGTACCTCGGCCTCAGTAACCGCCACGCTTCCCTGGCAACTGAATTTTTCTTCCGTAATCGATACCACCCATCTAAGGTTAACATATAACTACTGCTCTACTACATTGCTGGCAAGCAACCTGAATGTGTTTACCGCCACGGCCTTCAAAGGGAAAGTGGTGCTCAACTGGAAGCAAGCCAATCCGGAGACAGGCAGGGTATACACTGTGCAGTTCAGCAACGATGGCCGTCAATATATTGACCTTGCGCGTATACAGGAGGAACCAGCCGGTGACTATCAATACACCTGGTTGAATACGCAAAACAGCGGAAAAGTATTTTTCAGGATCGCAGAGACAAATCCTGACCACGCTACGTATTACAGCGCTACGCGCAGCCTGCAACTCAACGGCAACGAAAGCAATATCAAATTATACCCTACGATCTGTACAAACAGTACACTGCATGCAGAATTACCGTACAATGCCGACTGGCAGGTGGTATTCTTCGCAGCAGATGGGCGCAAGTTTACCGAGAAGCTACCTGTTAACATGACCGCTGCAAAGCTGACCATTTCACCAGAAATGACCAATGGATTGTATACCGTTGAACTGAGCAACACCAAAACCTCCGAAAAATTAGTAACGCGCATTTTGTTGCGGCGTTAAGGCCCTGATACCTTCAACCAAAAAAGAAAGCCTGCTTCTGTTGGAGCAGGCTTTCTTTTTGTTATGTTACTCAGTTGAGCGCTTACGCTTTCGCTTTGGCAGCTACTGCCGCGGCGGGCTTTTTCTTATCGTTGTGCGCAATCAAATCAGCTTCTCCCAAAGATTTTCCTTTGGCGAAGTCAACCAGGATAGGAGCCGCAACGAAAATAGAAGAATAGGTTCCTGTAATCACACCAATCAGCATCGCGAAGGCAAAACCTTTGGTTACTTCACCACCTACCAGGAACAGGATGAGGATGGTCAGGAACACCGTGAGCGACGTCATGATGGTACGGCTAAGGGTATCATTGATCGATTTGTTGATTACCTCCGACGTGCTGGCGCCTTTCATGAGGTGGCTGTTTTCACGCACCCGGTCGAATACAATCACCGTATCGTTCATCGAGAAGCCTATCACCGTAAGAACGGCCGCAATAAAGTGCTGGTCGATTTCCAACGGGAAGGGCACTACATTTTTCAGGAAGGAGAATACCGCCAGGGTTACCAATACGTCGTGCAGGAGCGCGATAATGGTACCCACTGAATACCGCCAGTCGCGGAAACGGATGAAAATATACAAAGTGATGATCAGGAGCGACCAGAACATCGCCTTCATCGCACCCTTTTTCAGGTCATCAGAAATCGTTGCATCTACTTTCTTGGAACCTTCTACATATTTATTGGTCGTAACAAACTCTTCCTGGCTGGCAGATTCCGGCAGGTAGGGTTTCAATCCGGCAAACAACTTGTTTTTCACAATGCTGTCGGTAGCCAGGCCCGACTTTGTGATCATATAGTCGGTCGTAATATCCAGTTTGCTGCTACTTCCATACGTCTTCGTTATAGGCTCTTCCCCTTCAAAAACTTTTGAAAGGCTCTTTCTTACGTTTTCTTCATTGACAGGTTTGTAGAAATTCACTACATAGCTGCGGCCACCGCGGAATTCAACGCCCTCACGGAAACCATTGAAGAAAGAGCCGATGCCCAGCAATAGTACCACTACCGAAATACCGTAGGCCACTTTCCGGTATTCGATGAATTTATAAGCCGCGTGTTTGAATACACGTTTGCTGATGGACGTAAAGTAATTGAAGTGACGGTTTTTATTAGTCCAGAAGTCTGTAATCAAACGGCTCACCAGGATACCGCAGAACAAAGAAAGCAGGATACCCAGGATCTGCGTTACCGCAAAGCCTTTTACCGGACCCAGTCCGAAATACAAAAGGATAAGCGCCGTCAGTAAGGTAGTAACGTGCGCATCCAATACCGGTGGCAACGAACGGCGATAGCCGTCCTTCACTGCCTGCTGGTAGTTCTTGCCGCGGGTCAGTTCTTCTTTGATACGTTCAAAGATGATTACGTTGGTATCTACTGCCATACCAACCGTTAGTACAAGACCGGCTATACCCGGCGCAGTCAACGTTGCATTCAATGCACTCAATACGCCTACCGTAAACAGGAGGTTCAGTATAAGTGCAATATTGGCTACCCAGCCTGCGGTATTATAGTATACCAGCATCAGGGCAAAAATCACGACAAATGAAATAGCAAATGCCATCATACCGCCGTGTACGGCTTCTGCACCAAGTGTTGGTCCCACCACTTGTTCCTGAACGATACGGGCGGGTGCTTCCAGCTTACCACTCTTGAGAATGTTCGCAAGGTCCTGGCCCTGGTCAACCGTAAAGTTGCCGCTGATTTGTGAGTTGCCACCAGCAATGGCACCGTTGGTTACACCCGGAGCGGAATAAACGATATCGTCCAGAACGATGGCAATCTGGGTTTTCTTCTTATAAGCATCACCGGTCATCTGTTCCCAGATAGTTGCACCGATTTTATCCATTGCCATGCTCACTTCCACTTTACCAAACTGGTCGTAGTCCTGGCGAGCGTCGGTTACATGGTCGCCTTCAAGCCTTGCTTTGTCGGTACCCGGAATGGTTTTGATGCCGTACAGCATTACATAATCGGCCAGCTTACCATTTTCATCTTTCTCCTGCACGCCGTACAGGAACTTAACATTTGAAGGGAAGCTTGCCGCTACTACCGGGTTGGCAAGATAGCTATTGAGGGTGGCCGTGTCTTTCAGCGGTACAAAGCCCAGGTAGGGTGTAGTGATCACATTTCCGGATGCATCCCTTGCAGGCTGCCCGTTTTTATCACGCTGGTAACCGCCGTTGAAATAGCGGAGCAGGGGATACTGGGTGTTCTCGGCAAGTCCGGCCTTTTTAGTGGTATCTTTTTTCAACAAGTCTTTCAGGGAAGTCGCGGTGTCTTCTGCTGCTTTGCTGGCCGTGTCGGCAGCTGCTTTGCTGGTGTCCTGGGCAGGCTTACCGCTGAGTACTGCGGTGAGCGCTTTATCGGCTGCTTCAATGGAGTTTCCGAGTTCATTGATATTGTATACCTCGAAGAATTGAAGGTGCGCAGATGCCTGCAGGTATTTACGTACCCGCTCCGGATCGTTGGCGCCCGCCAGTTCGATGGTGATAATGCCCTTGTTTTTATCGAGGTTGATGTTTGGCTGCGATACCCCAAACTGGTCGATACGTTTGGTAAGTACATTTTTGGTTTGCTGCATGGCGTTATCGGCCTGCTCGTGGAGGTACTGAATTACGGCAGCATCCGAAGCATCAATTTTCAGTTTGTTCCGGGTATTGTTGCTGAACAGCGGTGCGAGCGACTGACCTGGATTTACCTTTTTGAATGATTCAGCGAACAGGTCGATAAAGTTGGCATCACTGTTTGTCTTCTGTCGGTTGGCCTCATCGATGGCTTTCTTCAGGCCGGGGTCATTTGAGTTGTTGCAAAGACCTTTGATTAAACCCGACAGCTCAATGTTCATAGCCACGTTGATACCACCCTGTAAATCGAGACCCAGCAGCAATTCGTTTTCTTTTGCTTTCTGATAGCTCTGTCCCCACCAGGTGATCTTTGTCTCCCTGGTACTGTCTAACAGGTGTGCCAGTTGTTTGGCCTGGAGCCTGTCGAGTGAATCCTGGTAAAGGGCTTGTTTTTCTTTGTCGCCCGGATATTTGGTAGCAGCACTCTCATAATGGTTTTTCGTCCACAGTTTTGCTTTCTCTGCCATGGCACTTTCATGCTTGTTCACAAACCAGGTGAAAGACAACTGGTATGCGGAAATAAGGATCAAAAAGCCGGCAAACATGGCAACCAAAATCTTCATTGGAGTTTTAGTTTTGTTTTACAAAATTTTAAGGACGGCAAAGATAGGGTTTTGCTACGGAAAGCGGAATAGCAAATGCTTAGAAAATAAGGCACTGCGGGGCTTTCCGGGCGTACTGCCGATCTCCTCTTACCACTCAGCCCTTACCTTGTTCTC
>JAGWTK010000017.1 GCA_028876035.1 Bacteroidota bacterium | reverse complement strand
ACAAAGCAGGCGTTCATCTCCGGAAAAAAATTCACAATGAATTATGGATTCACACAGAAAAATGGGAGGAATTCATTGATAATATTGCAGGACTGATCGAAGTAACAAAGGATTTCCGTGAAGATGGTGACCAGTATCTGTCCACTATAAACAGCGTTAACCTTGCAACCTGATCGAAGAAATCAACAGCTGGTGCTTTCACTTGTGGTAGCACTGATCGCACTTGCCTTCCTGTATGTGTATGCCCAACCCAATTGCGAGCCCTGCCTCCCGAATACAGATTGCCCGGCCTGTATCAGCGCTACCCAAATCACCGCCCTCTCCCTGGCTGCGTTGATTGTTCTTTTCGGTACGGGTTATTTCCTATTCAGTAAGCCGCGCACAAAATCAGTCCATCCATGAGAAAACGAATCAGGAAAATATTCGCGTGGCTATTCGTCGTCCTGCTCGTTGAATTTCTCCTGCCGCAGTCCTTCCAAATGCCGGTGGAAGGGGCAACTGCAAAAAGCTATGCGCAAAATTCGTTCTGGTTCTACCCATGGGGACCATCGGTGGTACACAAAGGCGTCGACATCTTCGCAAAGAAAGGCACAAGTGTGCATCCCGCCACTGCTGGCATTGTGATCTATACCGGCAATATTTCCCGTGGTGGCAATGTAGTGCTTGTACTCGGACCGAAATGGAGGTTGCATTACTACGCACACCTCGATGAGATCAAAACATCTTTTCTCTCACCGGTTGGCCACTCCAGTATTATCGGCACGGTGGGTGCAACTGGCAATGCAGCCGGCAAACCGCCGCACCTGCACTATGCCATTCGAACGATTATACCTTATCCCTGGCAAATCGACAAAACTCACCAGGGATGGAAAAAAGCATTTTTTCTGAATCCGATTGTATATTTAAATGAATCGCTGTGAACGAATGCACCCAAAAAGAAAAAAACAAAATGGAATTTTCCCTTAGCGCGGGTATCAACATCCTGTCGCGTACGCCAGGTGCACTGCGTGCATTGACAACAGGATTGGAACCAGCATGGATTATGCAAAATGAAGGCGGTGAAAGCTGGTCGGTCTTCGATATCGTAGGACACCTGATCCACGGTGAAAAAACCGATTGGATACCACGTGCTGAAATCATTTTATCCGGTAGCCCCGACAAACATTTTATTCCATTTGACCGCTTCGCCCAATTTGAAAACTCCAAAGGAGAATCTTTTGAAAGCTTATTGGCAACATTTGAAACATTGCGCAAAGCAAATCTTGAAAAACTGCAATCATTCAACCTGCAGCCGGCCGATTTCCAGAAGACCGGGATACATCCCACATTCGGTGAAGTAACATTGGAACAATTGCTCGCTACCTGGACGGTGCACGACCTCAATCACCTCGCACAGATAGCCCGGGTGATGGCGGTTCAGTACCGTGAAGCAGTGGGACCGTGGACAGCGTTCCTTGGGATATTCGGAGCCATTTAAGATATAAGATATTCTGATATTAGAACAATCTATGATTTCTTGATTTGCTGGATTTTTAGATTTTGGGATCTGAAGATCATCAAGGAGCCCGGGTGATTAGCATGCGTCTCAATATTTTGTACTGGATGCCTTCTCCACACTTTCTACGCAAATACCGCCCGTATTTTTACTAAAACCCACTATAAATACCCGTTCATTTCGTGTTTTGCACAATAAATTGACTACAACAAACGTCCTCAGTCCTACACCTTTAAACCCTTATCATGGAAAATACCCTCCAGGCGCAACCAGCCGCTACCCCCGACCTCTACCACCAGGCTGCGCAATTGCTGGTAAACCAAAAGCAAACGCCATCACAAGCCATCCACACAATGGTGAATGCTGGTGCCAGTGAGCGCGATGCCACAGCGGCAGTAGAAGATCTGCACGGACAGATCATAACCGCCAGAAAGAAGCACGCAGAAAAAGACATGCTATACGGCGCACTTTGGTGCATCGGTGGCACCGTTCTTACCCTGGCCGATATTGGCTTTATTTTCTGGGGTGCCATTGTGTTTGGCGGCATACAATTTTTTAAGGGAGTGATGAATTACTCGTCTGCGAGCTGAAGTGTATCAACAAAAGAGTGGGGCAATTCAACATGCGAAAGGCAAAGTACGATCTCAAATAGGCGACGTCGAACCGACCGTGACACAACTTAAAAAGTTCTACTTTTAACTTCGATGAACCGACTCGCTCCCTCGTCCTCCTTTACCCTGCGCGACGTACTGAAAGCGGTATTCAACGTGCTGCTGATTACGCTTATTGGAGATTTGGTTGTGAATTACCTTTCGCCCAAAAAGCTGCGGACCTATCACTGGATATTACTTGGCCCAAAGACGGCAGGAGCGCCCGTTTAAAAGTTTAAAGGTTTGATAGTTTAATGGTTCCTTAGGTGCGGCTCACTATGACTTCGGCGGCAGCCTCAGCAGCAGGATCGTCGCGCCAGTTATTGCCGAACACAAGATGTAAAGAGTTACTTAGTAGGCGACAACGACAAAAAACCGAACCGCCAGTGCTGCAGACAAGACGCAGCAAGTATCGTTGAAGGAACTTTTAAACCCTTAAACTATTCAACTCTTAAACCCCAATTTGACAAGCGGTATCCCCAATCCCCGAAAATTGCGCAACTTAGGGACAAACCATCCCCGATGTCGAAAAGTGTCTTCTTCACGGCGGCAATTGCTGTCATTGTACTCACGCTCCTCGGCTGGCAACACTTTCATGGAGGGGTACCCGCACACCATATTCTTGCAAGAAAAGATTTGCCCGTCATCTCTAACTGGTGGGGCGCCTTGCTCATTCCTTTGCTTACGTGGATTTCATTGCAGCGCGTCAAGCGACGTACACAAATTGCGACAACACCTGGTTCCAATAGAAAAAGCTGGCTGATCTTTTTTGCCGGACTTGGCTTTGGCATTTCGATCGCGATTGCATTTACCAACGACTTCCAGCCATTCCTCGAAAACGTTCCGTATATATTGCTGCTGCTTGCATTGTTAATCCCCATCTTTTACGCAGAATTTATACTGGGCTTTGTGCTGGGAATGAGCTATACCTTTGGTGCAGTGCTTCCTACTATTTTTGTATTGGTGATGGCAGGCGCGGGTTTTATTTTGTATCGGTTTGTGCGGCCGGTGTTCCTGAAGCTGTTTAAGAAGAGTAATAAGTAGTAAGTTGTACGTTCTAAATATTTTCGCCTCGACATTCAATTGATCATCAACCCTGCGTCCGGATGCCTCGGGAGGGGTCCGCTGCTACAAAGTCTGCACATTAGTTCTTTTCACTTAACAGACCTTCATCTGCAACAATTCGCAATAGCTATACTACCGACTAATGGAAAAAGCACTATTAATCAATAAATCCATTGCACTCATCGTTTTCAATACCGAACACGACGAAGATGTGCGGGTATTCCTGGGAATATGCGAGGCAAACCACAATCAATACTATTTCGTCAACGAAGAAAATGGCTGGAAGGTATCGCTAAGCGAAGAACAACTGGAACGGATCCAACCAGTGTCGGAGGAAACAAAAGAAATACTACTGTTCGCAGACTGTGCATTGCCGGTCACAATGAGAGATCTACCAGCTGATGACAATGATGAACTTGTTAAAACAGGTTTGAAATGGTAGGGCCTATTCACCAGCGTCCGTATGGACCCGGCCCAACTGCTAATGCCTCATTCCCCTTACCTCCTACCTCCCACCTCCTAGCTTTTACCTTTTACCTCCTACCTCTCCCCCCATCCCTCTTCCCCACACCCGATCAGACCAGATTTACTATATTGCCAATGCTCCATTTTCTACATGCGTACAATCAGGATATTAATCGTCGTTACCGTATTGTTCGGATCCTTTTCCTGCGATTCGAAGCAAAGCACTGTTGAGAAAGCAAAGGATCTCAACCGCGATGGGCTCGACTACTTTGAAAAAGGTGATTACAAAGAAGCGCGCCGGCTTTTTTTTGAAGCGACGGAACAGCCCAATCTGCCCGATACCACCAGGGCCATCTACTTTGAAAATATTGCCGATGCGTATGCGCGCGACACATTGTACGACTCAGCCCGTACGATGTATACCACTGCGGCAAGACTCTACCCCCACCCGGTGCCAAAGTATTATATCAATATGGCCTACGCCTATTTCCAGTATTCACGCATCGACTCCGCCCTCAGCATGCTCGAGGCGGGGTTCCGGGCCGATAGCAACAATGCCGTCATCAATAACCTGCTCGGATTGGTATACCTCGGTGAATATGATAAAGAACACTTTGACCCGGAAAAAGCCTATAAATACAACCTTAAGGCAAGAAAGCTATACCTCGATGCACCCACCAAACTCATGCTTGCCAAAAACGAATACCATCTCAACAATACCTGGCGCGCTTTGGCCTTATTCCGGCAACTGCATTTGGAATATCCTTCTGAAAAAGCCTACCTAATCTCCCTTATCCTGATAAAAGCAGAACTGGAAGACAGTACGGACCTGGAACAACTAAAAGCGGAGTTGAAGAAGAATTTCCCGGATAACTACAAAACCACCATCAACGATATATCACCTGGCCAGCATACTTTATCCTGGACACAGTAAATAAACAATGAAACTAACCACCCTCTGCCTTCTCGCAATCGGCGGCATGCTCCCCACATCGCCCCTGGCTACGAAGCCTTCACATGCAGCAATTCTACCAACAGTAAATACAGCAAAAGGCATGCACCTGCAACTGCCTTCCGACAACCTGGGAGATTTCCAGCAGCTGGTTCCCGTGGCATTGCTCAATCCGAAGAGTAAAAAGATCAGCGAAAAATATGGCATCGAATTCCAGGGAAATTGCTACGACTGCGATCTCGCTTCCTTCCATCTGACCAAAAAGAGACTGGAATGGATAAATGTGTGTAACCCAACGGATCGTTGGATAGACGAATTATATACGTACAAACCTATGTCTGACGGAATTCTCATTACCAGTAAAAATACTGAGTTCCGTTTTACAAAAGTGGAATCAATACCCGTGTATGAACTAAAGGTCAGCGGCGATAAACTCACCTTGAAGAACAAACGCTTTTCAAAGTTCTATACAACAAAAGAACAGCTCCGCAAATTCAAACAGCACGACTGCGGCGAATTCGATGGATAGAAAAGGTAACGGAAGCATTAAATTTACCCAACTTACCCATGCAGGCACTTTCTGAACAACAAATCAGTCAGTTTATCAGCGATGGCTTCGTGAAGCTGGACCATGCATTTCCGTCCTTACTGGCAGATGAATGCCGTTCGATCTTATGGCAGGCCAACGGTTGCGATCCCGATAACCCTGCCAGCTGGACAGAACCGGTTGTCCGCATTGCTGAACGTAGTGACGCTCCGTTCCAGCAAGCTGCCAATACAGCGATCCTGCACGCAGCCTTTGATCAACTCGTGGGAAAAGACAATTGGTTGCCGCGGCAATCACTGGGTTCTTTTCCGATCCGCTTTCCTTCATCCAAAACTGCCAATGATACCGGCTGGCATGTGGACGCGAGTTTTCCAGGCAGCGACCCGAACGACTATGTCAACTGGCGGATCAATGTGTACTCAAAGAGACGGGCCTTGCTGATGTTATTCCTTTTTTCGGATGTCACAGAAGCGGATGCACCCACCCTGATTAAAATCGGATCGCATGGGGATGTGGCAAGACTACTGGCACCTGCGGGCGAAGCCGGCCTGTCTTTTATGGAACTCGCTCAACAGCTGGCATACATACCCGAACGACCCATCACAACGGCTACTGGTAGCGCGGGCACCGTGTATCTCTGTCACCCCTTCCTGGTGCATGCCGCGCAGGATCACCAGGGGCACCAGCCAAAATTCATGGCACAACCACCGCTGCATAACAAACATCCTTTCAATATTAGTCCTACCGAAAATGATCCCTGTCCCGTCGCGACCGCCATTATCCGTGCCATTCAATCCGCATAAATTGTCCGCAAATTTGGTCGCAGTCCCTTTCTCAGTGAAATAGTTTTTTTGAGCGAACCTTACCCGGCCTACTGCAAGCCTTACCCTGCTTGTTTCTGGCGATGAATCCTTCGCTGAGGTTCAACCGGCAGTTCGTATCTTGTAGCAACCCATGCCTGCTTTCATGCGCCCAATAAAAATTGTACTGCTGTTGCTGTGCCTGATGGCCTGCTCGCAATTGCCGGCGCAGATCAATCCTGCCACGCTGCTCTGGTACAAAGACTCGGTAGAGAACTGGGAAGATGCACTGCCCATAGGCAATGGCCGCTTGGGTGGCATGTACTTCGGCAATGTAAGTACGGACCGGATTCAATTCAATGAAGACACCTATTGGACCGGCGGCCCCTACTCCACCGTTAAAAAAAGCGGCTATAAAAAACTGAAGGAATTACAACAGTTACTCTTTGAGAAGAAATTTGTTGAAGGCCATTTGCTCTTCGGCCGGTATATGCTGGGTAACCCGGTAGAACAACAGAAATACCAGAACATGGGCAACCTGGTATTGGAATTTGGTTCTGCCGATGGCGTCAGCAATTATAGAAGGCAACTCGATCTCAGCACCGGTATCGCTTCGATTACCTATACGCAAAACGGTGTTCATTTCACGCGCGAAGTATTGGCTTCTCACCCCGACCAGGCGATCGTCCTGCACATCAGCGCCGACAAACCAGGCAGCATTCGTTTCCATTGCCAGTTACAGGGTGTGCGCAATCAAACCCACTCCAATTATGCGACCGATTATTTCGCGATGGATGGCTGGGGAAATGATGGATTGCAACTGAATGGCAAGAGTGCCGATTACCTGGGTGTAAAAGGTCGACTCCGTTACAGGGCATTATTAAAGCTGCTCAATAAGGGAGGTAGCATCACTGTTGGCACCAAGGCACTGACCGTCGAAAATGCAGATGAAGTAACCCTTGTATTGGTGGCTGCCACCAATTTCATCAACTACAAGGATGTATCAGGCGATGAAAAGATGCGGGCAAATAACTATATCCGCAAACTCCAGGGAAAAAGCTATGCACAAATCAGGCAGGATCATATTCGCGATCACCAGCAGTTATTTTCCAGGGTGAATATTGAATTACCCATTACAGAAAACTCACTGCTGCCCACCAACCAGCGATTACAAAAAGCTCAGGAAGCCCCGGATCCTTCCCTGGCTGCCCTGGGTTACCAGTTCGGCCGCTATGTAATGATAACTTCTTCGAGGCCGGGCACACAACCCAGTAACCTGCAGGGCATCTGGAACAATGACCAAAATCCCTGGTGGGATTCGAAGTATACCACCAATATCAATACCCAGATGAATTACTGGAACGTGGATGCCGGCAACCTCAGCGAGTGTGCATCACCGTTATTCGACCTTATCCGCGAAGTAGCCGACCAGGGCAGGCAGGTCGCCAAAGAACATTATGGCATTGCTACCGGATGGGTATTCCACCAAAACACCGATCTGTGGCGGGTAGCCGCACCCATGGATGGATCCAACTGGGGTGCATTTACGACTGGCGGCGCCTGGCTCTGCACGCATATCTGGGAGCATTTTCAATACACAAGAGACACCGCCTTCCTCAGGAAAAATTATGAACTGATGAAGGGGTCGGTAGATTTCTTCCTGCGTTTCCTCGTAAAAGATCCCGTCAAAGGCTGGCTGGTCACCAATCCATCTACTTCACCTGAAAATGTACCGGGCAGTCCGGGTAATACCCGCTTCTTCGATGAAATGAATGGCGGCTATTACAACGGTTCGCAGATTTGTTATGGTTCCACTATTGATGAACAAATACTCAATGACTTGTTCGGCGCCATGGCCGGCACCTGCGCGTTGTTAAAGAGAGATGAAGCGTTTCGGCTCCAGGTCATCAAAGCAAGGGCCGCCCTCGCACCGATGCAGGTGGGTAAAGACGGTGTATTACAGGAATGGATCGAAGACTGGCCACAAACAGAAAAGAATCACCGTCATTTTTCACACCTCTACGGACTATATCCCGGTCATGTTATCTCGCCCCTGCGTACCCCCGAACTGGTGGAGCCGGTAAAAAAAGTGCTCGAACAAAGAGGCGATGGTGCTTCCGGCTGGTCGAGGGTATGGAAGATGTGCGAATGGGCCCGCTTGTTCGACGGCAACCGCGCGAATAAAATATTCAAAGGCTACCTGAAAGAACAGTGCACAAAGTCGATGTTTGGAAAATGCTATGCCGCCATGCAGGTAGATGCTGCACTCGGATTATCCGCCGCCGTAAATGAAATGCTGGTTCAATCGCAGGAAGGCTATATCCAATTGCTGCCGGCGCTGCCCGACGAATGGAAAGCTTCCGGAAAATTAGCGGGCGTTGTCGCCAGGGGCGCATTTGAATTGAGCTTTAGCTGGAAAGATGGTGTCGTACAGGAATGGCAAGTTTTATCCAAAGCCGGTGGAACCTGCCGTATCAAAAGCATACAACCTATTATTGTAACCAGTGCAGGAAAAGCGCTTCGCGTACGTGCAGAAGGCAACGATGTGTATTCATTCGAATCGCAGCGAAATGCATGGTACACGATAAACCCAGCGATTGAATAATTGCAGTTGGCTGCAACCTTTAACCTAACCTGTGATCAATATGGAATTCATCACCCTGCTCCTTATCCTCGTTAATGTAATTGTTTCCTATAAGGGATTCAGTAACCAGGCGTTTTTCGACGGCTATAAATTCGAAGTAGACCGTATATTGGTCAATAAAGATTATAAGCGGCTCATTACTTCGGGCTTTCTGCACATCAACTGGATGCACCTGCTCTTCAATATGCTATCGCTCTATGCCTTTAGCAACATCCTGGAATCCTCATTGGGGGGTGCGAAGTTTCTTACCGTGTACATGGCCAGCCTGATCGGCGGCGACTTGCTGTCATTACTCATCCACAAACACCATAGCGACTACAGCGCCGTGGGCGCATCCGGTGCAGTGTGTGGTATCATCTTTGCTTCCATCGCCATCTTCCCCGGAATGGGGGTTGGATTTTTTGGATTGCCTTTTTCCATCCCCGGTTGGCTCTATGGAATTTTGTACGTCGGCTACTCTATTTACGGCGTACGATCCGCAAAGGACAATATCGGGCACGATGCCCACCTCGGCGGTGCCCTAATCGGGATGCTCACCGCACTTGCTTTTGTACCTGGAGCTTTTGTAGAGAATTATCCAACGATACTCATCATCACTTTGCCAACCCTGGCATTCATTTACCTGATCATTTCAAGGCCGCAATGGCTGCTGGTCGATAACCTGTTCTACAAAACACATTCAGACCACTATTCAATTGACCACAGGTACAATGAAGAAAAGACCATGAATCAAAAACAAATTGACAAAATACTGGATAAGATCAATACAAAAGGAATGGATAGCTTATCGAACGCAGAAAAAGAAAAACTAAAGCAGTATTCAAAAAAGTTACGTTAGGATGGCACCCGCAAAGCCGATTCTTATGAAAAGCCAGGTTAATCAATCCACCATACCATGGTAATAGCAAGAACAAAATTATGGCGACGAACTTATCGGATCCTGCTGACACTGTTCGTGCTCCTGAACATCGTGGCCATCACCCAGGCCTACCACCTGACGCATTTCTATGAACGGGGTACTGTTGAAACAATTGAAGAACAAACCAGCAGCGTATGGGGACAAGCACAGGTAGCACTGATTGGGTTAAAACAACAGAAACTTGCTGTGGACGCAGTACCCGATTCACCGTATACAGACATCAGGCTGCACACCAATGACGGCATTATCCTGGATGCATGGCAGGTAAAAGTGCCGCATTCAAGGGGGACAATCCTTTTATTCCACGGGCATGGCAGTGAAAAGTCGGCCAACCTCACGCAAAGCAATACGTTTAACGAATGGGGCTTTTCCACCTTACTGGTGGACTTCCGCGCACATGGCCAAAGCACTGGCAACACTTGTACTATTGGCTATCGCGAAGCCGAAGACGTACGAACCGCCTTTGCGTATGTTAAGGGTGCCGGCGAACAAAATATCATTCTTTATGGTATTTCTCTCGGTGCAGCAACCATTACCAAAGCAATTGCCGATTATGATCTCAAACCTTCACGGGTAATTTTGGAAATGCCCTTTGCGTCTTTACCTGGTACGGTGGAAGGCAAAATGCGGATGGCCGGTTTGCCCGCAGAACCGCTGGCAGCCCTGCTCACTTTCTGGGGTGGCACCATCAATGGCTTTTGGGCATTCAATATGCAACCCAAGGAATTTGTAAAAAAAATTCATTGCCCGGTCTTGCTGCAATGGGGTGAAAAAGACATGGGTGTTTTGCGTTCACACATGGAAACATTGTTTAAGAATATTCCTGGTGAAAAAAAATTCGTGGCCTACGCCAACAGTGGACATGAGAACCTCTGCGAAAACGAACCGGAGAAGTGGGAGGAAAATGTAGAAGACTTTCTTGAGCCAAGTGCTAAGTTGTAAGTTTTAAGTTCTAAGTACCCGACGCGGAATCTATACATCCAGCAATCAAAAAATCAATACATCTAAAATTGAATCTGATGTCTAATCCACCACTCAACATAACTATCCACCTGGCCTGCAGTCTCGACGGCATCATTGCCAAATCCAACAATGATATCGCCTGGATGGAGACGAGCAGCTCGTACGAGAATGGCTCCGATCTCAGTCCGGAACAAATCGCCGGCTTTCTCAGCAGCATCGATTGTTATGTGATGGGTTCCAAAACCTATGAACATGCGATGGCACTGGCAGTATCTTATGGCTGGGCTTATGGAGATACACCAGTGGTGGTGCTCAGCAGCCGTAACTTACCAAAGATCAATGACAAGGTTACCATTGTTTCAGGTGAATTAGCTGCGCTCACTCATGGACTACAGGCATCTCAATACAAAAACGTTTGGGTAGTGGGGGGTGCGTTGTTAGCACAGTCCTTTCTCCGGGAGAAGCTGGCCGATCAACTTCGCCTGTCCATTATTCCCATTGTACTCGGCGATGGATTGGCCCTGTTCCAGCAGGTAGCTGAACTGCCGCTACAATTACAGGAACTGCGGGCCGGCAAGAATGGGATCGTTGATATCTGCTATAAGATCGGGAAGTAAAAAAAGAAAGGCATTATTTTAACTGCCGCTGAAAGGGGTGCCAAAGATGCCCACTGCCAGTTCCAGCCAAACCAATACCAGCGCTGCGATAACGGTGGCACACAATGCGAGGCGGTAAACAGGTTTGCGCACTTTCACCAGCACCAACTCAATCACCGTAACCGTACCAAAAAGAAGGATCGCTGCGGCTGCAAAATCAACAACCGACCAGTTTACTTCACTGGTAAACTGCATGGCCAGCAAAGGCAATAACAACAAGGCAAATGCTATTGCCAACAAAATTTTAAATCTTTTACTGCGAAACATAGTTTTCTGTTGAGAAAACAAACATACAAAAAGTACTTTGAAATTCAAAGTGAATGTTCTACGTAAACTTCACTTGATAAGTTTTGACCTCAGCCTGGCCATTTGCCAGCTTTTAACTCAGCCTTCATGCTCCCACCGTTTAATCTGTTTACGAAGCAGCCATTCATCGAACCCTGGCTTTATAAAATCTTTCAGCACGCCAACAAGTTCAAAACCATATCGTTCATAAATCCGGCGGGCCCGGTCGTTAAAAGCTGATACGCAGATAAACATATTCGCCGATACCTTGCTGATATATGCTTCGCAGAACTGCAGTAGTCGAAGAGAAATTCCCTGCCCGCGATACCCGTCCGCCACGAGCAAAGTCTGTACATAGCCATTAAAACTTCCCAGCATTTGCAGGACCACGAAGCCGGCAAGCTTATCTTCCACCCACACAGTGTAGACTTCTCTTCCTTGTCCTTCAAATGCCGCTGCGCAGGTTGGTTCATCCATCCCTAGTCGCACCCATGGATCGGTGGAAGCCATCATGGCAGCACAGCGCGCAAACACAGCAGGGTTGTTTTCTGCACGTATAATTATTTCCTTATTATCCATAACAAAAGCATCGTTAATACAGCGTTCACAAAAATATTGAGGAAGCCGGGATCAAATCCCAGGTGGAGCAGGTACTGATTAATCACCATCGTAAGCAATGGCGCAAGCAGGGCCATCAGCGGTACCCACCGATCTTTCAGCTGCATTTTTGTAAATAATCCAACCAGGTAAATCCCCAGCAAGGGACCGTAGGTATAGCCGGCCACTTTAAAAATAAAATTGATGATAGAACCCTCGCTCCGCCAGAAACAAAGTACAATCACATAGATCACGAGGTTGACGAACAGCAGGACCCAGGTTTTGATCCTTCTTTGAACCGGAGCCGGCTTATTGGCAAAATCAAAGAAATCGTAACTGAGCGAAGTCGTCAGCGCCGCAATACAGGAATCCATGCTCGCGAAGGTGGAAGCGATAACACCTATAAAAAAGGCGACCACACCCAGGCTGCCAAAGTACCGCAATGTTAAGCCTGGAAACAATTCGTCGGGATGGGTAAACCGGCCGTTCGCTACTGGCAGCGCAAGGCCTTGCTGGGCAGCATACATATACAATAAAGTACCCAGGAGCAAAAACAGGGTTTGGGCAAAGGCGATAAAGAAACTAAAGCTGAGCACATTCTTCCTGGCATCGCGGCTATTCGACACCGTGAGTGTTTTCTGCATCATGCTCTGGTCAAGTCCTACCAGTGCCACCGTAATCAGGAAGCCGCTGACCACCTGTTTTACAAAATGCGTACCCGACCCGGGATTGAAATCAAAAAATGAAAAATAGGGATGTGCAGTCAGCGCATGAACAATCCCCTTTCCACCGGTATCGATATGTTGTACCACGGTAACAATCGATATCACCAGTACAGCAACCAGAAAAAAAGATTGCAGGGCATCCGTCCACACAATGGTCTTTATCCCCGACCGATGCGTATACAGCCATATCATCAACAACACAATCAGTACTGTTACTGCAGGCGGCAGGTGCGCCTGGTCGAAAAAAGCCTGCTGCAGGATTTTTACCGAGAGCAGTAGCCGAAGCGAAGCACCAAACGATTGCGACAACATAAAAAATGCAGCGCCCGTATGATAGGTTGTACGGCCAAAGCGATGCAACAGGTAGCTATAAATAGATACCAGCTGCTGCCGGAAGAATACCGGTAGCAGGACAAAAGCGATAAAAAGATAACCTGCAATGCTGCCAAGGATAAACTGGAAATAATATAATTTTTCATTTCCAACATTTCCGGGGATAGACACCAGGGATACTGCAGAGATGCCGCTTCCAATCATACCGAAAGCGACGAGAAACCAGGGCGATTTGCGGTCACCGTCGAAAAAACTCGTCGTTTTGGCCTTGCGTGAAGCGAAAGCAGCAATGATCATCAGCAGCACAAAATAGCCCAGGATGATGGCGAGCAGCAGTTGAACAGACAAAGCAGCAGTGTTGTTACCCTCTAAATATAAAAAAATACAACAGACGCATCGTACATTCAGTGAGAAATCAGACCATGGATAGCGTTACCAGTAAAATACTTTGGAAGAATGTCGCGGCCTGTATCGACATGTTTGGCAGCTGCATCGGGCATTGTCCGGCCCCGCTCTGGCAAAGCAACGACCGGTTTTTCTACCTTTCGTATCACTGCCTCGTATTCCTGGATTATTACCTCAGTTTCCCGGTGGCCAGTTATACGCCTGTGCTGCCCTATACATTAGCAGATATGAATCAGCTGCAAGCAGATGCAGTCGACGATGTACAGCCCACACGCAGGTATACACAGGAAGAAATACTTCAGGCAGTCAGTAAGACCAGGGAGAAAGCAAGACAGGCGATCATGTTCCAGGCAAATTGGGAGCAACCCTGGATTGCAGAAGAAGAAATAAATATGCATGGACTTTGTCCGGCTGTAGTCATTCATTATTCCCTTTTTGAGATAACCCTGTATAATCTTCGCCACCTGCAGCACCATGTTGGGCAACTAAACCTGCTGTTGCGTGAGCAGCATGCACCAGCAGCAGACTGGATTGCGGAAGCGGATTAAACTATAAACGCAATGATGATTGCAGATCAAATAAACCTATGCTAAAGCATTTCATTCCCGGGATCATCTTCTTTTTCGTAACCATTTGCGGCATCGCTCAACCCTACCCGATTCCAGGTAATATACATCGAATCGTATTCCTCGGGAACAGCATTACCTACGCCGGCAATTATGTAACGTTTATCGACACCTACCTGACCCTGCAACAACCCGGTAAGGCCTATGAAATCATCAACCTGGGATTGCCCAGTGAAACCGTATCCGGACTCTCCGAACCCCATCATGCCGATGGAAGGTTTCCGCGTCCGGATTTGCATGAACGGCTTGCACGCATGATGACCATGGTAAAGCCGGATCTTGTTTTCGCCTGTTATGGTATGAACGATGGCATCTACCTGCCTTTTAATGATGATCGCTTTGCCGCATTTCGAAAAGGTATTCAATGGCTGCACGAACAATTAACGGCGGCAGGTATTCCTATCATCCATATCACGCCACCCGTATTCGACGAACGCAAAGGAGCCGCTTATGCCAATGTATTGGACATCTATTCCGATTGGCTGCTCAGCAAACGCTACACCGATAACTGGCAGGTGATAGATGTACATGGCGCCATGAAACATTCGCTCGCCAGCCGACGCATGATCGACAGCAGTTTCGCTTTCGCGGCCGATGGAGTTCACCCCGATACCAGTGGTCACTGGGTAATTGCGCAGAAAATTTTGACGGATCTGGCGCGGACCGGTATTGAAGCGTTGCCAAATTTCCACGCCCTCATTCAGGGTTTTCCGCACGGACAGGAAATAGCGCAGCTGGTGGATCAAAAGCAAAAAATAACGAAGGATGCCTGGTTGCATGCGGTGGGGCACAAACGGCCAGAAATGCCGGCAGCACTGCCGCTTATACAAGCACAGAAAGAAGCTGCAAAGATCGCCCTGGCAATTGAACAGCTACTATCACACTAACTCAACAGCCTTCTCCTGGTGCTTCGCAAATGCCTCTTCCCCTGCAGGTTCACTATTGACCATCCAACGAATTTGTTGTAGGTTTAACGCCTCACAAGTTATCCATGACCTATCCTTTTCACAAGCTGTTATTCTTAGTTTTGCTGATAGGACTTTTCTTCGTTCCATCGTGCAGTAAAGACAGTGCCCCTTTGCCAACCAGCACTGATAAGGAATTGATTTCTTTCAGTGTTAAGAAAGCCGATGGCTCCGATTTCCAGGTGAATGATATCACGGTCACCATCAAGCCAGATTCAGTATTGATTGTATTGCCTGCCGGAACAGCAGTAGATGCGCTTACCCCCATTATCAGTATTAAGGGCAAAACCATCAGCCCTGCCAGCGGCGTGTCCCAGGATTTCCGGCAGCCCCTGCGCTATACCATAACGGCGGAAGATGGCAGCAGCATCAGCTTTGTGGTAGTGGTTCGCTTTACCAACGGTCCTTTTGTTTTCTTTGGCAGTACCGACAACAACTTTTACGCATTGAACGCACTTACCGGTGCCTTGATTTGGAAATACAGTGGAACTGCTCCATTCGCCTATTCCAGTCCCACCTATGACAGCGGCATCGTATACGTTGGCGGCATCGACAATTATGTATATGCATTTGATGCAGCCAATGGAAATGTGAAATGGAAAAAAAATATTGCGAGTACCGGCATTGAATCAGATGCTGTTTTTGACAAAGGCACGCTCTATGTTGGCACCAATGACGACTATCTCTACGCGCTCGATGCAAAGAGCGGCGCTACCAGGTGGACTTTTCTGACCGGCGGGAATATTAGCTCCAGTCCTGTCATCGCCGACGGACGCGTGTATTTCGGAAGTTCAGATGGAAAAATATACGCAGTAAACTCCCAAACCGGGCAATTGATTTGGAGTTACCAAACGGGTGGGATGATAAACCAATCCGGTGCCGCGCTTGTATCGGGAACATTGTATGTGGGCAGCAGGGATGGATTTTTGTACGCGATCAATGCTACAGATGGAACTGTTCGATGGAGGTTTTATGCAAGTGGTGTTTCATTGGAGCAATCAAGTCCTACTGTAGCGAATGGCCTGGTATACATCGGCGGCTGGTACGATATCGCAAGTTTTACACAAAGGGGCAGTTTATATGCGCTGAATGCAAATTCGGGACAGCTGGTATGGGAGAGTATAAAAAACACCGGGATCAGTTCCAGCCCCTGTGTTGCCAACGGCAGCCTGTTCATTACCAGCGACGACTCAAAATTGCATGCCATCAATGCCGCAACGGGAGCGCTCTTATGGGACCAGACCATCCTGGCCAATTCAGCCAGTCCCGCGGTTTGGAATAATATGGTTTTTGTTGGTGGCGGTGGAAGCCGTTATTTCTATGCGTTTGACGCCAGCAACGGAAATGAGAAATGGCGATTTCCCTTGCCCACCGGTCTAATGACATCCGCCCCGCTTATCATCTATGGTAACAACCAGTCAAGCTATTCGGGTGATTCCGGCGCACAGCAGTAAATTCAGGTACTGAAATTATTATTATGCCGTTTACGCCACGCTCCATCAGGCCATTTCTGGGTTCGAATGATTTTGCCGTTTCGAGGAGTTTCTACCGCGATCTGGGTTTTGAGGAAAAACTACTGTCCCCGGGATTTTCTGTATTCAGGAAAGAGCAGATTGCATTCTACCTGCAGGATGCGGCCATTAAAGACTGGATCGACAATACGCAGGTATTTGTTGAGGTAAACGATACAGAAACCTGCTGGCGGGAGCTGCAGTCACTCCGTCTACCTGAGAAATACCCTGCAGTACGACTGGTTGCCCCGCGCAAGGCCGATTGGGGCACCGAATGCTTCCTTCATGATCCATCGGGTATCCTCTGGCATTTTGGATCTTTTAACCAGTAAACATTCCTGCTATTTGCCGTTGCCAGGAAATATTCCGGCAATTGTTGTATTTTCCAATACAAGTGCGGATGGCGACGGCCTGCCTGTTAACCCTAACAACTTCAAACATGAGAAAATTCACTTCACTGGCAAGCTCAGTATGCCTGTTCATTGTCGCATGCTGTGCAAGCATCGGCGTACATTCTCAAAAAGTTACCTACGACAGCAATTTCACGGCTTCCCTCAAACAACAGGCGCTGGCCATCGTTGCCGGCAAGGAAAAACAAGTGCAGGAAATGGTAGACATGATCTTCAGCTACGGTGAGCTGGGTTTCCAGGAGCAGATGACATCCGAATACCTCACGAATGTGTTGTCGAAAAATGGCTTCACGATTCAAAAGAACATAGCGAACATCCCAACAGCCTGGTTTGCCACCTGGGGCAGTGGCAGTCCGGTCATTGCACTGGGAAGTGACATCGATTGTATTCCCAAAGCATCGCAAAAGCCAGGTGTTGCTTATAAAGATCCCATTGTTGAAGGTGCACCGGGTCATGGGGAAGGACATAACTCCGGACAAGCCGTAATTATTTACGCCGCCCTCGCGATGAAAGAGCTGATGCAAAAAAATAAGATCAGTGGCACCCTTGTCATCTGGCCGGGCGTTGCGGAAGAACTGCTGGGTAGCAAGGCCTGGTATATCCGCGATGGGTATTTCAAAAACATTGATGCCTGCATCTTTACACATGTTAGCAGCGATTTTGCCAGCAACTATGGCGACAATGGCGGTAACGGGATGGTATCCGTCAAGTTTTCATTCCTGGGAGATGCCGCACATGCCGCGGGAGCACCCTGGCGTGCAAAGAGTGCGCTCGATGCGGTAGAACTGATGGACATCGGGTGGAACTTCAAACGCGAACACCTCAAACCAACACAAAGAAGTCACTACGTTATAACGGAAGGCGGCGATCAGCCCAATGTCGTTCCTTCCAACGCATCAGTATGGTATTACTTTCGGGAAAGGACATACGAAGACATCAAAAGTATGTACGATGCCGGCATCAAAATCGCCAATGGCGCTGCCATGATGACGGACACCAAAATGAACTATCAAATTTTAGGAACAGCCTGGCCGGGACACTTCAACAAATCACTGGCGGAAGCGATGTACAAAAACATAAAAGCAGTGGGGATGCCGCAGTGGACCGATGCCGATAACCAACTGGCCCGGGCGGTGCAAAAACTGCTCGATGCGCCAAAAAAGGATTTCAACGGAAAACCCATCGACGGACTTCGAACGACCATCGATACGATCAAAGGCTCAGTGCCGTTTTCCATGGGTGGTGGCTCCGATGATATCGCCGATATTTCCTGGAATGTACCCACCATCGTCCTCTGGTATCCCGCGAACATACCCGGCACCAAGGGCCATCACTGGGGAGATGCGATTGCCATGGCTACTCCCATCGCGCACAAGGGCAGTCTGGCCGGCGCCAAGGCCACAGCCATGACATTGGTAGACCTTTTCACGAATCCCTCCGTACTCGCCGGCGCGAAGGACTATTTCAACAATGTACAGACCAAAGACACGCACTACATACCCTTCCTCGGTGCACAGGATCCACCCCCTACTTATCTCAATAAAGAAACCATGGAGAAATACCGGGAGAAGATGAAACCATTTTATTACGATCCTTCGAAATACAAAACTTACCTGGAGCAGTTGGGGATTAAGTATCCTACCTTGGAGAAGAACCAGACGAATTGATGTAAGATGTAAGATATTTTGATATAAGGTATTAGATCGTCTTAACCCGGTGGTCGGACACAATACATTTTTTTATTGCTGGATTTTTTGATTTTTGGATTTATCCACTGATGCGACGCTAAACCATTCGGGACCGTCCTGACACTTTGTATTTCCTTCCCAGCACTGTCTTCCTCAGGGGACGGTGCGTCTTAAAGATCGTCTGAACCGCGTGGCCCCCGCTCAATACATTTTTTGATTGCTTGATTTTTATATTGCCGGATTTGCATGCAGCGCAACGATCCTACACACTTCGGGACTGTCTTTGTACTTTGTACTTGGTACTATTCAAGATGTAAGATATTGGATCGTCTGAACCGCGTGGCCCCCACTCAATACATTTTTTGATTGCTTGATTTTTAGATTGCCGGATTTGCATGCAGCGCAACGATCCGACAGACCTCGGGACTATCTTTGTACTTGGTACTTTGTACTCTGTACCAAATACCTGATACCAGATACCAAATACTATCCCTACATTCGCGCACATTTATAACCACCATGCCCATCTCCACCCAACTCACCGAACGCTGCCAGGGAACATGCGAACTCTGCAGCAGCCAGCCCGCCACCGAAACCTATGTTGTTAGTCCGGCTGAAGGCCATGCGCTTACTGACCAGGTGGCCATCTGCAGTGAATGCCTCACACAGATCAATCAAAACACGGATAAGAACTACTGGCGTTGTCTCGAAGGCAGTATCTGGAATCCCGAACCGGCGGTGCAAGCTTTGAGCTACCGACTGCTTTATTCAATCAATACGGAAGACTGGGCTGCTGCGGTATTGGAATCTGTCGAACTGGATGAGAAAACCCAGCAGTGGGCATTGAGCGCTTTTGAAAAAGCCGATACCCATAAAGACGCATTTGGAAACACATTGGAAAACGGCGATACCGTAGTACTCACGCAAGCGCTTAACGTGAAAGGCACCAGTTTCAGCGCGGCGAAAGGAACCGTCGTAAAAAAAATCCGGCTGGTACCCGACAACACGGAACAGATTGAAGGCAAGATCAATGAGCAAACGATTGTGATATTGTGTAAGTATGTGAAGAAGAACTGAGATAATGTGAAAACCTAAGTTCAACTTATAAGTGCAACAGGATGGCTTCCCGTTCGGGGCGTAGTGAAGCGAAGGCGTAGCCGAAGCGAAACGAGCCCCGAACGGGAAGAGCCGAGAATCTACCTTTGTTATTACCACATGACAAAGAAGTATAATCAGCTCACCCTGGAGCAAAGGTACAAGATTGAGGCGCTACGTGACAATGGCAGTAGCTGTACAGCGATTGCTGAGTTGATAGGTGTACATAAAAGCACGATTAGCCGTGAACTTAGAAGAAATGCGCTGAGAAAGGGCATTGGCTGTAGCCTATATGTTGCAACCAGGGCTGACCTCAAAGCAAAGCTGCGGCACCGGGCCAAGACAAAACAACTAAAGTTCACTGCTGAGTTGAAAATGGAGGCCAAAGAAATGATGACGGTTAGTCGTTATAGTCCGGAACTGGTGGCAGCTAAATGGCGAAAAGATGGGGTCAACGGGGTTAGCCATGAGACTATCTATAAATTTGTCTGGTATTGTAAGCATACAAACAAGCGAGAAAACAGCGACTACAAAAGTTTGCATAAAAGCCTGCGACATGGCAGAAGAAGACAAAAAAGGGGCAACTATAAAGACTCGCGTGGCTTGATCCCTAACAGAATATCGATTGAAGCCAGACCGGCAATAGTAGCCAAACGACGGAGATATGGAGATATTGAAGCTGACTTTATAATGGGTAAGGGACACAAATCGGCTTTACTAGTCACCATAGACCGAAAAACATTAAAAACTACTATCAACAAGCTTCGGCGAAAAGAACCCAGAAAAGTGGCAAGAATATTAATAGACAGGATGAAGACTATGCCTCCAATAAAGACAATAACCTTCGACAATGATATTGCTTTTTGGTACCATGAAAAAGTAGGCAAAAAGTTACGTGCCAAGACCTACTTTACCAGACCGTATACCTCTCAAGACAAAGGAACAATTGAAAATAGAAATGGAGTCATCAGAATGTTCTTCCCCAAACAAACCGATTTTAATAACATCTCAACGGCAGAAATAAAACGAGTCGAAAAGGAAATCAACAACCGGCCAATCCGAAAATTTGGTTATCTGACAGCTAATGAAGTATTTTTAAAACAAAAAGGTAGTGTTGCACTTTTGAGTTGAACACAGCTTTTTTGATTTATAGATTTCTTGATTTTAGATCACTTAGGTTCGGGTTGAAGTGTTCGATGCAGGTAGTGCTGCGGTCGAACGGAGCGTCGCAACGATGATGACCGGAGTACTAAAGCTGGCTTCAGCAAAATATTTGGATAGCTGGATTTGTCGATTTTTGGATGGAAATCACTACAAATGTTGCCCTACTAAATAAACTGCTTTACAATGCACAAGACCGGCAACGCTACGAAAGGCTTTTTGTTGGCAACCAGCTAATGGCAAATAGCTAATGGCCAACGGCTAAAAACAAAAAGGCAAACATTACTGTCTGCCTGCTGGGTGCCCACGAAAGGAATCGAACCTTCACATCCTTGCGAATGGCAGATTTTGAGTCTGCTGCGTCTACCAATTCCGCCACATGGGCCAACCGGGCTGCAATATTACAGAATGCCGGGTTCCTGTCCAAACCAATCAAGGCTTTTTTGCCTATTGGCAGCAATCCTTTTTGCGGACGAATAGCCGTTTGAAGAGGCGCCAGGCGCGGGCCAGGTATGGTTTGATGACTATCACCATCTTGCAAAGATAAAACACGGCGGGTAAATGGTATCTTGCCCAAAATCCCAACGGTGCATGCTAACGATCGGACTTATCAGGGAGGGAAAAACGCCGGCCGATAACCGGGTGGCACTCACCCCCTCCCAGTGCAAATGGATTCACAAGCAATCGCAGGCCGTAAAAGTAGTGGCCCAGTCCT
>JAGWTK010000355.1 GCA_028876035.1 Bacteroidota bacterium | reverse complement strand
ACTGTAAGTGGCCGATACACCTACTACCAGATTATCTTTTATAGCTTGTCCGAAAACAGGTGAGATGAAGAAAGCGTTACCATCCGCGAAGGAAGGATTGCTTTTTTGCGCATTAAATCCTATTTGTCCACCCAGCAGAACCGTTCCCTTTTTGATTTGCGCATGTAATGACGCTATGAACAGAACGAAGACAAAAGAGAGAAGTAGTTTTCTTTGCATACATAAAGTTTAGGTATCAAAAATCGGGATGATTCCTTTTAATGATACAAACCGGCAAAGACAACGCCAATATTTAACATAGCCGCTGGTTAATATCCCGGTAATTTTTTCAGCGCAGGCAGCGTTTTACACCAGCGCTGTTGCGCCGAAATAATTGTGCAGCGCCTTGGGTAATGCAATACCTCCTTCATGCTGGTTGTTTTCCAGCAAACAAGCTACTATTCTCGGCAATGCCAGTGAACTTCCGTTCAGCGTATGTACGAGTTGTATCTTTCCCGCAGCATCTTTATAACGGGCCTTCAACCGGTAGGCCTGGTAGCTTTCGAAATTGCTCACTGAACTTACTTCCAGCCATTTGTCCTGAGCAGCACTATAAACTTCAAAATCGTAGGTGAGTGCAGAAGTAAAGCCCATATCACCACCGCAGAGCTTTACAATGCGGTAAGGCAGTTCGAGCGATTGCAGGAGCCGCTCCACATGATTCACCATTTCTTCCAGTACATCATAGCTGGTATCGGGCCGGACTATTTCCACAATCTCTACTTTCTCGAACTGGTGCAAGCGGTTGAGTCCGCGTACATCTTTACCATAACTGCCTGCCTCGCGGCGGAAACAGGGCGTATAGGCCGTCATTTTTACGGGCAGATCCGTTTCCTTTAAGATAACATCGCGGTATACATTGGTCACCGGTACTTCGGCCGTAGGGATGAGATAGAAATTATCCTCTGTGGCATGGTACATCTGACCTTCTTTATCGGGTAGTTGTCCGGTTCCATACGCCGATGCTTCGTTCACCATAAACGGCGGCAGGTACTCGGTATATCCCGCTGCGGTATTAAAATCGAGGAAGTATTGCACCAATGCCCGCTGCAGTTTCGCACCCTTGTTAATGTAAACCGGGAAACCACTGCCGGTAATTTTATTGCCCAGCTCAAAGTTGATAAGGTTGTATCTGGTCGTAAGATCCCAATGTGGTACAGCTGCTGCATGCAGGTTTGGCTTTTGTCCGCCCTCCCGTACCACCACGTTTTGTTCCGGCGATACACCCGGGGGAACTTTTTCCGATGGCAGGTTCGGCAAGAGATAAAGAATGGCCAGGATATTCTTTTCTGCTTCTTCCAGTTTTTCGGGGTTCAATTTGGTCTTCCATTCTGCTACCTGCTGGCGCGCTGCCGTCGCCTGATCTTTTTCTCCTTTGGCTATCAGTTGTCCAATCTCTTTGCTGGTGGCATTGATCTTTGCCTGGATTTCTTCCTGTTCCAGCTGGTATTGCCGGCGTTTTTCGTCCCACAACAACAACTCATCGACGAGCTCCGGCTGCTTAAAATTTTTCAAAGCCAGGCGTTCTTTCACCAGCGCGGTTTGTTGTTTGATAAATCCCACCTGCAACATAGTTGTGAATTTTGCGCAAAGGTAATTGTTGAGCGGCAAACAGGCAACGCAGGTAAGCAAGTAGCTTTGCCAAAACATTTGTTATGATTGATCAAAATATGATCACCACTGCCACAGAGCTGAGTGGTTATACCGTCGCCCGCAATCTTGGTGTGGTAAGGGGGATTACGGTTCGCTCGCGGAGTTTGCTGGGGAATATGGCGGGCGGACTGCAAACATTATTCGGGGGTAAGATTTCCATCTACGTTGAACTCTGTGAGAAAACGCGTGAAGAAGCATTTCAGCTGATGCTGCAGCACGCAGCAGAAAGGGGCGCGAATGCGGTGATCAATATGCGGTATGATGCGAATGAGGTAATGGAAGGAGTTACAGAAGTGCTCGCGTACGGAACAGCCGTGTATGCAGAACGCGCTCACTGAGCTGCCCGTTTGTAAATATCCATGTCCACGATGCGCATCAGTCGCTCCGGGTTTTCCGGAACGCTGAATCCGAATTGCTGGTAAAGACCATGTGCGTCCCTGGTGACCAGGAACCAGCTGCGCAAACCCTGTAGTTGCGGATAGGCCATGATATGCTGCATGAGTTGTTTCGACAGACCCCTGCCCCTGTATGCTTCATCGATAAACACATCGGCCAGGTAGGCAAAAGTGGTATAGTCGGTCACCACGCGCGCAAAGCCTCGTTGATCCTTTTCCTCATATACGCCAAAACATAGTGAATGCTCAATGGAACGGGCGACTGTTTCTATAGGTATCTGCTCCGCCCAGTAAGATTGCGACAGGAATGCATGAATAAACGGAATATCCAGCAATGATTTATCCGTTGATACCACAAATCGATCTTCCATTGTGAGGCATTTTTGTAAAAGTACGAAGGCTATCTTTGCCCGATGGAAATGCAGGATGATTTACAGGCCCGTTGGTGGAGACTTGAAGAAAAGTTGATGGAGCGCTTTGGCAAGAAACCCGATCTGGAATCCATTCTATTCCTCATTGGCGTACAGGAGCTCGGCGATATCAAAGCAAAGTATAGCAAAGAACAGAAGCAGGATCTGATGCATATTGCCATGTGTACGATTCTTTCTTCGAGCGGTTATTATGAGCTGGAAGGAGCCGATGCTGACGGCTGGCCGCATTTTCGCCAGCTAAAAGCCCTTCCCACCTACGATTTGATCCAGCAGGAAAATTTTATCAAAGATCATGTGCTGTTGTATTTTGCAGACAAGGGATTTTGATATTGAACAAACAAACCTAACAAACGAAGATGAATAAATCCATTGCCACAATTTTGTTTGTCTGCTTCATTACTTCCTGCAACCCAAAAATCGGGGATGGCCTGCGAAAAAAAGACCTGACGAAAGATGTGGAGATGGTGACAGACAAAGGCACCATGATTATTCGTTTGTCGGACCAAACGCCCTTGCACCGGAACAATTTTCTAAAACTGGTAAAGACCCATTATTACGACAGCGTTTTATTCCATCGCGTGATCAATCATTTTATGATACAGGCGGGTGATCCAAACAGCAAACATGCCGGAAGTGGGCAGATGCTGGGCGACGGGGGTCCGTCTTATACCATACCCGCTGAATTCAACACTGCACTGTTTCACAAGAAAGGGGTGATCGCAGCGGCAAGGGAGGGCGATGCCGTCAACCCAAAGAAAGCCAGCAGTGGCAGCCAGTTTTATATTGTGCAGGGCAGAATTTTCACGGATGCGGGGCTGGACTCGGTAGAAACCTACCGCCTCCAGGGGAAAAAGCTGCCAATGGATCATCGTACCGTTTATAAAACACTGGGAGGAACGCCGCATCTCGATGGAGGCTATACTGTATTTGGTGAAGTAGTGAGTGGTCTCAACATTGTTGATAGTATTGCGCAGGTGCCTACATCCGGTCGTGCCGGCGGCGATCGGCCATTGAAGGATGTTCGGATATTCTCGGCAAGACTGATAAAAAGAAGTTGATACGTCCGGAGGAGGAACAATAAGTTGCGGGGTTCGTATCTCAGCCAGACGACCTGGTTCCGGTATGAGTTTTTGAAGCGCATTGATCAGAGGTTTCTTTTGATGTCCCCGGGCAAGACCTCCCAAAAAGCACGCTGCCTGAGCGTTGAAAAAACATTTGTTTAATCAGGATCGTTAAGGCTGCTCTGGATGAAGATATCCGTTTGGGAAATGTTTGAAAACTTGTATGCCGGCCTTGTTTCGGCTGCAAGACTGCTGAAATTATACGTTTAAGCAGTGTTAATCAGTGGATTTTCTCAGAACACATGCACTGATTACTTGCTCAGTAGACTTACTCAGACGTCTTCCTCAGTGGACTTGCTCAGAAGAGTTGCTCAGAAGAACTTCCCGAAAAACACCGCTCGCGGCTGAGGGAAAAACGTTTATTCCATTAATTTAACAGACTGTTCAAAAGCAGTGGAGAACAAACGGTCCGTAACTGTTTACAAATAGTCAAACGGGTCTGGAGGAGCGACAAGTTTTAAAGCGCTTCCGCGATATACTGCTAATCAGTGGATATATTCAGAAGATCTGCACTGATCAGCAGCTCAGAATATTTACTCAGACCAGTTCCTCAGCGGACTTGCTCAGAAGAGTTGCTCAGAAGAACTTCCCGAAAAACACCGTAATCTCTTGAGGAAAAAATCATTCACTCCACCACCATCGATACCTGTCGCAACGGAACGAAGACAATCGTCCTTTAAAATTTTGCAACCCCTAAGCCGGTTCGATGTGCCGATAAAACTTGAGAAAAACGCTAATCAGTATTGTTATTCAGTGGATTTTGTCAGAAGACTTGCACTGACCATTTCTTCAGAACATCTGCTCAGACCAGTTCCTCAGCGGACTTCCTCAGAAGAGTTGCTCAGAAGAACTTCCCGAAAATCACCGTAATCTCTTGCGGAAAAAATCATTCATTCCACCACCATCGATACCTGTCGCAACGGAACGAAGACAATCGTTCTTTAAATTTTTGCAACCCATAAGCCGGTTCGATGTGCCGGTAAAACTTGAGAAAAACGCTAATCAGTATTGTTATTCAGTGGATTTTGTCAGAAGACTTGCACTGACCATTTCTTCAGAA
>JAGWTK010000354.1 GCA_028876035.1 Bacteroidota bacterium | reverse complement strand
GCTTGCTGCCCCCATAACTTACCATGCGCACTGGCACGGGCTGCAGCGATTCGAATAATTTTGCCAGCAATACCTGCGTACTCGCCAGTTCATTACCTACGATGGCAACAATGGTCTGATCATTGTCTACTTCCACCGTTCCAAATGGTTCCAGTTCCTTCAGAATTTCCTTGAGGTGTACTGTGTTGTCGATCGTGATGGAAACCGCCACTTCAGAAGTGGTGATCATATCAATCGGCGTGCGGTATTTTTCAAACACCTCGAAGATCTTTCTCAGGAAACCATAGGCCAGCAACATCCGGCTGCTCTTTATCTTGATTGCCAGGATACCGTCCTTTGCTGCAATGGCTTTTACACCGGTGCTGCCCGCCTGTTCGGCAATCAATGTACCTTTCGCATCGGGTTGCATGGTGTTCAGCAACTTCACCGGGATCTTGAATTGTTGTGCCGGCCAAATGGATGCCGGGTGCAGAATTTTTGCACCGAAATAAGCAAGTTCCGCAGCTTCGTCAAAGCTCAGTTGCTCAATGGCACGCGTTTTCTTCACTACCCGCGGATCATTATTGTGCATGCCGTCGATATCTGTCCAGATCTCACAAACCGATGCATTGATGGCTGCCGCGATCAGCGATGCGCTGTAATCACTTCCACCGCGTTTCAGGTTATCTACTTCCCCGCGTGCATTCCGGCTGATATAACCCTGTGTGATAAACAGCTTTTTTGATTCGTATTGCTTCAGTAATTGCGCAAGCTTTACTTTGATGCTGCCAATCTGGGGCTCATCGTAACTATCAATGGTCATGAAATCGAGCGCCGGCAGCAGCTGGTGATCGATACCCTTCTCGCCCAGGTAAACACAAAACAATTTCGTACTCAGCAATTCTCCCTGTGCAAGAATGTCTTTGTTCAGCGCCTCATTAAAAGATATCTTCAGTATGATGTTGAGGAATTCAAAATGTTCTGCCACGATGGCCTTTGCCTTTGCCAGTGCATCGGGGGTTTGAACCAATTGACCAATGAACTGGTGGTAATGTGCTTCCAGTGTGTCGATCTGTTTCTTGGCAGCTTCTTTCTCGCCCTTGCTCAGGCTATCGCCAATGGCAACCAGCGAATTTGTTGTTCCGCTCAATGCGCTCAATACTACAATAGTTGGCTCATTGTCTTTTGTCACCAGTTCTGCAACCTGGTGCATGCGTTCCGGCTTTCCTACTGAGGTGCCGCCGAACTTCATTATTTTCATTTGTTCCCCTCCCCCAATCCCGCTACCAGCGGGGTTTTTGATAATTGAATGTGGTTTATTTCGGGCAGCAAAGATAAAGGCTTAGCATCGAAGAATGCAGCTGTCTGATGGCGGTTTTTTTCATCGCTGATGGACGTTCAACCGACCTCTTGAAGCGGGGATTCATGAATTACCGGGACAGTCAGTTCATAGCTTTACATCAAATCGCTCACCAAGGTCTTGTAAGTCCTGCCAAACTGCATTCAGCAGCGGGATCCCAGCTTTTCGGCGAATTGTTTCAGCTTCGCGTTCGGGATCGCCGGGTATCAGTACTTTTTCGTACCCAGGTGCCGGCCTTGCCGAACGGAATCTTTGTATCCATTGGTCCATATGTTGTTTAAATTCATCGGCTGGCCGAAATGCATCAATACGCATGGCTCCAAAAAAATGACCAAGACCTTTGCCAGG
Source organism: Bacteroidota bacterium (assembly GCA_028876035.1). Lineage (GTDB taxonomy): Bacteria > Bacteroidota > Bacteroidia > Chitinophagales > Chitinophagaceae > JACMLD01. The sequence continues at coordinate 3,042 of JAGWTK010000354.1, read as the reverse complement.
TTGGTTGGACGGCATCGGTACAAAGGCCGGAAAGGGCGGTACCCAGGGACCATAGTTCGCACCGCTTAACACGGCTGAAAAAATATCGACTACTGCACCGAGTGCATAGCCTTTATGACTGCCATGCTCGCGATCGCCCCCAAGTGGTAACAAAGCACCGCCTCCTTTTAGTTCGTGGGGGTTGACAGAAGGCTGTCCGTCTTTATCCTGGATCCAACCCGCTGGTGCCGCTTGATTTTTTCTTTGTAAGATTTCCAGTTTGCCATTTGCCGCAGTAGTGGTTGCGAGGTCCGCCACAAACGCAGGTTCATTACCGGCAGGAATGGCTACACAAACAGGATTGGTGCCCAACATTCTTTCCACTGAAAAAGTGGGCGCCACCAGGGCACTGGCATTGGTCATCGCTATCCCAATCATACCTTCTTCTACCGCCATCAGGGCATGATGACCGGCAATGCCGAAATGATTCGAATTGGATACACTTACCCAGCCAGTTCCTGCAGCACGTGCTTTCTCAATGGCCACCTTCATGGCAAAAGGAGCTACCACAAGTCCCAGTCCGCTGTCGCCATCTACCACCGCAGTGGACGGCGTCTCATGCACGATTTTCACAACCGGACTTGCATTCACGCGCTTTGCCTCCCATAACCGTACATAGCCGCTCAAACGCGCAACACCGTGAGAATCGATTCCACGCAAATCTGCACTGAGCAATGCTGTCGCAGCCGTCCGGGCGTCCGTCAACGGGCATCCTATTTTACAAAAAATCTGTTCGGTAAACGAGCGCAGTCGTTCGTAGTCGATTAGGTGTTCAGCCATGGCGCAAAGAAACGATAAATGAATTGCATCCTGCAGAATCTACTTTGCTGTCATTCTTGTTTAGCCCGCGTTCAACACCAGCATATGTTCTGGATCCCAGTGTATGATCTTTTTTTGAAAATAGCTTTCGTTGCTGGCCAAACAAGGCGCTGCCGCGCGAAAGGCGGTGACTGGATCTTCAATGACCTGGCTGCCCGTTCGTATCGCGGCAAAAAGTTGGCGAAATGATCGACGTGCTCATCATATCCTTCGGGGCGTTTATAGGTTACCGGCGGCTTAACGGGTATTTGTTGTTCGCTGGCAGACCACTTTTGGTCATACGCTTTCTTAAGTTCTTCCTGCATTGCTTTCGGATATGTGCCAAGTGCATCCCATCCACCGATGCCTGGTGCTTTTGGCATTAAGCTATGGGTAATGCTCACGCCATTGTCTGTTTTTTCCATCACGCCTTCACTGCCGATAAAGCGTACTGATCCACGATCTCCGCCGCCACTGATAAAGTTCACACGCAGCATGAGTTCAAAAGCAGGATGCGCGGCGCTGGCGGGATATTGCATGATCGCTACAGATACATCGGGGACATCCCTCCCGTCTTTCCAAAAAGCAAGTTGGCCGGAAGAATAGATCGACTGTGGCCCCATTGATCCGGTGATATAATGAATCTCTGTTAGCAGGTGCACAAAGAGATCACCCGGCATGCCGGTTCCAAAGTCTTTGTAGTTTCTCCACCAGAAAAATTTCTTTGCGTCGTACGGTTGTTTCGGCATACCGGAAATATAACGGTCCCAGTCAACCGTTGTTGGGGATCCGTCAGTTGGCATCGTGTATTCCCAGGCACCGATGGCACTCTGTCGGTCATAGCTTGCCTCAATACAATTCAGCTGACCGATTTCGCCGGCACGGAACAGTTCTCTTGCCTTGAGAAAATCAATACCACTGATACCCTGGCTACCGACCTGCATCACTTTCTTTGTTTTTTGCCAGGTATGGATCACATCCCAACCTTCAGCGATTTTATGCACCATTGGTTTCTCGCAATACACATGCTTACCACTGTTCATTGCATCGATACTGATGCGTGCATGCCAGTGATCACTTGTGGCAACTATCACAGCATCTAAATCTTTTCGGTTCAACAGCTCCCGGTAATCGCGTGTAGTGAAAACGTCGTTGCCGTATACTTCTTTGATGCGTGCTAGTCGCCCCGAATAAAGATCGCATGCGCCGGCAAGTTCAATACCCGGTATTTTCAGTGCAGTGGCCAGATCGTTAAAACCCATGATGCCGCAGCCAATCACACCTATTCTTATCCTGTCATTCGCAGAAAAATCGCGGTGGAAAGTAAGTATGTGTTCTTCTGTTTTTTGTTGGGCTGAAAATCCGTCCAGGCCGGCGCCCAGCATGAAACTGGTAGCGCCTAGTTGTTGCAGGAATTTTCGGCGGGATGAATGAGGGGCTGGCATAGCAATCCGTATTTAGTTTTGTTCGTGGTAAAAACCTTCGCCACCTGAATATACCAAAAATCAATGGTGGATTGGCAGCGATCTGTTGTCATCGGCTTTTTTGTTTTCCACTGAAATCAACTTCGGCTGTTTCAAATGGATGTGCATAATAGTCAACCATCACGGCAAGTTCAGCCCGCCGGATGGGGCGCTTTGGATCGAAGTGTTGTAATCCAAGTTGGTTGTACCAGGACATTTCATCGAAGATTATAGGGCCGGTCCTGCTGGTGGTTGCAAACCTTGCGTGTTGGAGCAGTTTATAGAAAGCCCGGCCTATTGTCAATATACTATCTTCAGTTCCGGGCTTCTCTTTACAATGGTAAAAATCCGCAAGGCCTCTTTCAAACGATGATACCATTATCGTACTGTCCGGATCGAAATAGGTTTTGTTCGCCCAGCCCTCCGCAACACCTCTACCCTTCAATATACCGGTTACGCCAATCCGCTGTATCGGTGCCCATTTTGAATCGCTGGGGTCGATATCTGCAAAAGGCATCAGGTAGCACTTGAATTGAAGCAGGGTCGATTGTACCTTTCTTACGGAGACGGCTCGCGGCTGTATTTGCTGTTGCTTAGCAAGGGCCGCCAATACACCCGCTGCCTGCCCGGTCAGCAATACGCATGGCTGCAGTCGTGTACTTCCATTGACAATATTACTCACGGAGATACCTTTTTCGCAAACAATCAATCCGTCGATGCTCGCCGGAACAAGACTGCCCAG
>JAGWTK010000353.1 GCA_028876035.1 Bacteroidota bacterium | reverse complement strand
TGTTACTGAATAAGGGCAAGGCAGGAGATTGGCAGCATGGCAATACATCGCTTTTTTCTCATGCCGATGAGGTGGCCGTGCCCGGCTATTACAGCGTTTTGCTGAAACGATATGGCATCAGGGCAGAACTGACGGCAACCACGCGAACAGGTTTCCACCGTTATACGTTTCCGGCAGACAGCAGTTCGCATATTATTATTGACCTGGTGCAGGGGATAGGGTGGGACAGACCCACGGATACCTATATCCGAAAAATCAATGATTCTACCATTGCAGGCTACCGGTTTTCGAAAGGCTGGGCCGCTGATCAACGCATCTATTTTACCGCAGTTTTTTCCAGGCCTTTCCGCGATTTTGGTTTGTACAACAACGGTCAGGAAGAAGCGGGTACCACTGTGGCAGGCGATAGCCTCAAAGCGGTCGTTTGGTTCGATACACGCAATGACCGTTCGGTATCTGTGAAAGTAGGCATATCACCTGTTAGCATGGATAATGCGTGGAGCAATATTGATTTCGAATCACCGGATTGGAACTTTGAAGCGGTGCGCGCGGCCGCCAACGCAGCCTGGAACAGTGAACTGGGAAAATTGCGCGTGCAGATGCCCGACCAGGGAAAGATGAAAGTGTTTTACACGGCGATGTACCACACCATGATCGCTCCTTCGGTATTTAATGATTACAACGGCGATTACTACGGCACCGATAAACAGGTGCACCGGAAAGCAGGATTCACCAACCTCACCACCATGTCGCTTTGGGATGTGTACAGGGCAGCTGCTCCCTTGTTCACTGTCATCCATCCCGAGAAAGTGAGTGATTTGATCAACAGCCTGCTGGCCATCTATAAAGAACAGGGGCGATTACCGGTTTGGCACCTGATGGGCAACGAAACCAATACGATGCCCGGGAACAGTGCCATACAATTAGTAGCAGATGCCTACCTGAAAGGCTTTCGCGGATTTGATACCAGCCTCGCCTGGGAAGCGGTGAAGACAACGGCTACACTCGATTTGCGCGGACTCAAGTATGTAAAGAAATTGGGCTATATACCGGCCGACAGTATGACCGAATCAGTAGCCATGGGTCTGGAATACGCCATTTCCGACGGCTGCATTGCACTGATGGCAAAGAGAATGGGCAAGACGGCAGATTACCATGTGTTTGCAAAACGAGCGGCCTTCTATAAAAATTATTTTGATGCCAGTACACGTTTCGTACGGGGACGCCTAAGCGAAAAAAGCTGGCGCGAACCTTTCAGTCCCTTTGAATCCCGCCACATGAAAGATGATTTCAGCGAAGGCAACGCCTGGCAATACACCTGGCTCGTGCCCCAGGACGTGCGCGGACTGATTGCCGAACTCGGCGGCGATAAACCGTTTGTTGCAAAACTCGATTCGTTGTTCCGTCTGCAACACCACATGGGAAAAGAAGCTTCTGCCGACATTACCGGTTTAATTGGGCAATACGCCCATGGCAATGAACCCGGGCACCATATTCCTTACTTATATATGTACGCCGGTCAGCCCTGGAAGTCGGCGCAAAAAATCAGGTATATACTCGACAGTCTATATGCACCTTCTCCTGCCGGGATTTGTGGAAATGAAGATGTCGGACAGATGTCGGCCTGGTACATCTGGAGCGCACTCGGCTTTTACCCGGTTCATCCGGCAAATGGCGTGTATGTTTTTGGGAGCCCGCTGGTGAAAGAAGCAACGCTCGATCTGCCTGGGGGAAAATCATTCCATCTGAAAGTATACGGCAACAGTCCGGCTAATATCTACATACAAAAAGTAAAGTTTAACGGCCACGATCATCCCAATACCTGGATCCGTCATGAAACCCTCACGAAAGGCGGTGAACTGGAAATTTGGATGGGGCCGAAACCTTCCGACTGGGGCAAGGCTGCCAGGAATCGCCCCCAGGCGGCCGATTGATGGACCGATGGGATTTCTACGATTGTGCATACGCTTTGGGCACGGTTTTGAGTTGTTTTTGTGGAAGCACTTAGAACTTTTTAAAATTTATGGAAATTTGAGGTTAAATATTTACTAAGATTTATTAAGTTCGCAGTACTTAATAAAAGCTTCGCAGGTCGTTATCGACTTATATGCAAACTGCCAGTCCACTTAAAAGACAAATTTTAAGTGCCCTATACTTTGGGCAGAAGCTTTCTTGTGCTGAACTCAGCGCGGTTACCGGTAAGAGTATCCCCCATGTGACCAAGTTTGTTATGGAATTGGTAGAAGAGGGGCTGGTGACCGAAGCTGGTTTTTCTCCTTCCAGTGGCGGTCGCAGGGCACAGGTATTCGGCCTTCGTGCAGATGCCCTCTACATTGTTGCCGTGGCGATGGACCAGCTGTATACCAAAATTGTTGTAACGGATCTGCTCAACCATCCGGTGATGCCGGTGGAAAACCACGAACTGGTCCTGTATAATAATCCCGCTGCACACGAAGAGCTTGCATCGATCATAGATGCAGTAGTGGCAAGGTCGGGCATCAGCAAAGAATTTATTGCAGGGATAGGTATCGGGATGCCTGGTTTTATGAATACCAGGTTAGGCATTAACTATTCTTTCCTGCAACCGCCGGACGGGGAAAGAATTTATCAATACCTCGAAAGGGTATTGAATCTTCCTGTGTTTATAGACAATGATTCCAGCTTGGTGGCACTGGCAGAACTAAAATTCGGGCTGGCCCGCGACAAGGAAGAAGTGATGGTATTGAACATCGGCTGGGGTATTGGACTGGGGATGATTGTAAATGGCGAACTGTTCAGGGGCTACACGGGATATGCGGGCGAGCTGAGTCATATTCCGCTGTTTGAAAATGAAAAAATTTGCGACTGCGGTAAAAAAGGTTGCCTGGAAACGGAAGCTTCTCTCCGGGTAGTAACCGAAAAGGCAAGAGCAGAATTAAAAAGCGGCCGCGCTTCAGCACTGAAAGCCGATGACAGATCCGACCGCATGATTGAAGCTATCATGAAAGCTGCCAATAACGGTGATCAATATGCGATAGAGTTGCTCACAGATATGGGGCATAAGCTGGGTAAAGCTGTAGCAATACTTATTCACCTGGTAAATCCTGAACTGATTGTACTGAGCGGACGGGGAGCAGAAGCAGGGAAAATATTACTGGCGCCTATTCAACAGGCACTGAACAAATATTGCATCCCGCGGCTTTCAGAATTTACAGTATTAAAAGTGTCTTCGCTGGGAAGGGATGCTGAGCTGATGGGAGCAGCAGCGCTGGTAATGGAAAATATGGCAAGGCCCGTGCCTGCTAAAACTGTACCGGCGGAGCGGCGTTAAAAATTGCAGGGTCAGGCATCTTTAGGAATAGTTGAGTTGTCATATACAGTGAAGAAGAGCCGCGGCGCGGAACTGAACAGATTCTGGATTCGGATGATTTAATTTTTTTCTTCATAAAATCAACTGCGCAATGAGAACTTTAAGACTAATGACGTTGCTGCTGTTGCTGAGTTCAATGGCAATAGCGCAAACACGGCAGGTATCCGGTATCATTACGGATTCAAAAACGGGAAGCCCGTTGCCGTCGGTAACCATCAAAGTAAAAGGGAAGAACATTCAAACCGTAAGCGGTGCGAATGGATCTTTTTCCCTGAATGTACCTTCCGGAGATATTTCCCTCGAGCTTTCTTCCGTAGGCTATGCTGGTAAAACGGTTGCGGTAGCTGCCGGTTCAGGCAATATCAGCATCTCCCTTGATCAGTCAAGCGCCGACCTGGGAGAAGTAGTAGTAACAGCATTAGGCATAACAAAAGAAGCCCGTAAAATTGGTTATTCAACGACCAGTGTTGCCAACGATCAGTTGAGCAAAGCAAGACCCACCAACGTTGCACTGGCGCTTTCTGGCCAGGTAGCAGGTTTGAACGTACACGGTACCAATGGTGGTCCCGGCGGTTCTGCGCGGATCCTCCTGCGTGGTGTTTCCAGCTTAACGGGAGGTGGTTCCCCGCTCTTTGTGGTGAACGGCGTTCCCATCGACAACAGCAATCGTGGCAGTGCAGGAGAGTGGGGCGGTTCTGATAACGGTGATGGTATCAGCAACATCAACCCCGATGATATCGAAAGCATGCAGGTACTGAAAGGACTGGCAGCTTCGGCCTTGTATGGCTCACGTGCTGCCAATGGCGTTATCCTTATTACTACTAAATCGGGTAAGAAAGGAACGGCCAATGTTGAATTTAACAGTAACCTGGTGGTTGATAAGGCTATCGACTTTACCGATTTCCAATACGTATACGGACAAGGTACTGGTGGTGTAAAACCCGCTACACAGTCTGGTGCACTGGCAACCGCCCGCTTTGCCTGGGGTGGTAAAATGGATGGTTCTTCGTTTACGGGTTGGGACGGTAATACCTATAACTACTCTCCGTACAAAAACAATTATACTGATTTCTACCGTGCAGGACCTTCCTTCACCAATACCATTTCAGTGAATGGTGGTACAGATAAAACTACCTATCGTGTATCCTTGTCAAACCTTGCCAATGACGCGATTGTTCGCAACAGCGGTCTGGCAAGAAAAACGGTCAACTTCAACCTCGATCAGAAAGTAACCGATAAGCTTAGCTTCAATGTGCTGGCGAACTACATCGTTCAAAACGCACAGAATCCCCCCTTCCTGAGTGATGGTCCGGGTAATCCTAATAACGGTCAGTTCCTGGCGCCCAATATCCCGATCAAATCATTGGCTCCGGGTTACAATGCTA
>JAGWTK010000352.1 GCA_028876035.1 Bacteroidota bacterium | reverse complement strand
TACCCAGCGGTATTTTAGATTCAATTTCTTTTAATTTTTCTTTTGGATTCGGCAGGGTTTCTATCCAGCGCGCATAGAGTGGTGTAAAACACTCAGCCACCACTACTGCATTCACCCGGATACCATATTTGAGCAGTTCTACCGCCCATTCGCGGGTAAGCGCATTGCGGGCTCCGTTGGCAGCGGCATAGGCAGAAGTTCCGCCCTGACCGGTCTCTGCGGTTTTGGAGGTGATATTGACGATCGGGCCTTTTGAGCGTTTCAACTCCGGCAATGCATGCTGTACCACCAGGTAATAGTGCACCATGTTTTTGTGCAGAGAGGCCATAAAGCCTTCGTAATTGCCATGCTCCAGTCCTATTCCATCGTTTGCCCCCGCATTGTTCACCACCCCATCGATCCTGCCAAACTTCGCAACCACTGCAGCAACAGCTTTTTCGCAGGCACCGGGATCAGATAGCTCCGCCGGGAACTGCGCACAGCGTCCGCCCGATTTTTCTACAGTGTCAACGGTGGCTGTGTTGTCTTGTTCGTTTCTGCCGATGATAACCGGAACGGCACCTTCTGCAGCCAATACGCGTACAATGCCTTCGCCGATTCCTTTGGCGCCACCGGTAACGATAATAACTTTGTCTTTCAGGTGTAAATCCATACTGCTACAAATTTAATTGGTAAAAGGCAGCCGCATTGCCACCCATGATGGCAGCTTGTTCGTCGGCCGAAAATGGAGCGTAATAATTCTTAACGATATCGATTACTTGATTATAGGAAGCAGCCGAAAGACATACGGGCCAATCGGAGCCGTACAAGAGTCTGCCGGTACCAAAGCTTTCTGTCACTACATCAAGATAGGGCCTGAAATCCTGTTCTTTCCAATGACGCATATCCGCCTCCGTTACCATGCCACTCAGTTTGCAGTGAACATTCGGATACTCTGCGAGCTGGCGCATACCGTTTTCCCAGGCGCCCAATTCCCCTCGTTTGATATAGGGTTTTGCGATGTGATCAATTACAAAAGGCTGGTCAGGAAATTTGCGGACAAGTTGGAGGGCAGCAGGCAGGTGCTGCGGATAAATGAGTATATCATACGTAAATCCGAAATCACTAAGCATGCCAATGCCGCGGAGAAAACTTTCCTGGAGCATAAAGGCAGGTTCCTCTCCCTGGAGTACATGCCGGAATCCTTTGATGACCGGCTGCTGTGCGAAGAAGCCTAGCCGGTCTTCCAACGCATCGTCCCTGAGATCCACCCAGCCTACCACAGCCCTGATGAATGAATATTTCGATGCAAGGTCCGTTAAGAAGAAAGTTTCCGCCTCCGTTTGATCGGCTTGCACCGCTACACAAGCTGTAACACCTGCGTCTTTGTACAAGGGTTGCAAGTCTTCCGGGAAAAAATTTTTGCGTATAACAGCCATTTCATCATTGATCCACGAATGCTGTACAGGATCGTAATGCCAGAAGTGCTGGTGACTGTCAATTACAGGGAAGTTTGCCGGAGCAGACATACTATTACTTATCTGTCAGTGAAAATATCTTGTCCATCAATATCCATTTCTCACCAGGTTTAGCCCAGGGCAGTGCTTGCTGGAAATCCCACATAAGCCGTTCCCATTCCTGCACTTTTGGATTGGCGGCATCCATCGCCGCTTTTTTTTCAAAGCTGAAACCATTGGAGGTCTCCATGATCATAAATAGCCGGTTGCCTGTCCGGTAAATTTCCATCTGGCTAATGCCGGCATCAGTAATACTGGCTTTGATTTCCGGCCACACCTTACTATGCCATTCTTCATAAGCAGCCACTTTCTGCTCGTCGTTAACGAGGTCCAGGGCCAAACAATATCTTTTCATACAAATTGATTTAATCAGGCCACCGTTTCAGTTGCTCGTTCAGCATGAACATGCCCTTTCCATCCAAAATAAAAAATTACAGCAAAGCAGATCAATGGAACGATGTACCCGTTTTGCATATTACCAGAGATGTCCCCGATATATGCAAGCAATGGCGGCAAAGCAGCGCCGCCAACGATTGACATAATAATAAGGCTGGAGCCGGGCTTGGTATCAGCGCCAATATCTTCTATCCCCAGTGCAAAAATGGTAGGGAACATGATCGACATGAAAAATGCTACCCCAATATTTGCCCAAAGCGTAATCATTCCCTTTCCGAAAATAATCACGAGGCAAAGCAATACGCACATCACCGCATACAAGGCAAGCAGCTTAGCCGGTTTAATAAACTGCATGAGGAAAGTGCCGGCAAAACGGCCTAACATAAACGCCAGGCCGGCTGCGCCCGAATAATAGGATGCTTCTTTATCGGAAATACCGGTTGCCCTGCTGGCAAAGAGGATCAGGAAACTAAGGATACACACCTGCGCGCCTACATAAAAAAACTGCGCAATCACTGCCCAGGCGAGTTGCTTATGGCGCAAGGCGTGGAAAAAGCTGTTCTTGTTTTCTTCACTGTCTTTACTGTCGGGAAGCTTCGTCACGAAGAAGACAATGGCAACAACTGCAATGGCCGCGCCCAGCAATATATAGGGCAACTTCACCGTAGATGTTTCCTGCAAGCGATAAGCAGTGCGCGCAGCATCGCTCATCGCAGCCAGCGCCTTATCATCCAGTGGCTGTTCGGCGAGAATCAATTTACCACCAAGGATAGGTGCCAGGAATGCTGCCAATCCGTTGAACGACTGTGCAAGATTAAGGCGTTGTGTTGCTGTTTCAGGTTTACCAAGAATCGTAACATAGGGATTGGCCGCCGTTTCGAGGATAGCCAGTCCGCACGCCACAATAAACAATGCAGCAAGGAAAAAAGCATACATCATGGTATTGGCAGCGGGCACAAACAAGAAACAGCCGGTGGCAAATAAAAGCAGGCCGGTTAAAATTCCGGTTTTGTAGCCATAGCGTTTCATAATAAACCCAGCCGGGATCGCCATACAGAAGTAGCCGAGGTACACCGCAGAGTCGACCAGGGATGCCTGCACCGTACTCAAACTAAAAGCGCGGCGCAAATGGGGAATAAGTACGGGATCAAGGTTATGAATAAATCCCCAAAAGAAAAACAAACTGGTCACCAGTATGAACGCGACCAATATCTTTTGTTTGCTGCCGGAAGGTGCAGCGGTTACCGGTGTACCGGCATTACTTGATACAGCCATATAGCATTATTCGTTAGTAAGTAAAGCCATCATTTTTCTTCCATGGCCCTGGCAATCGCATATTCCAGCCCCCGCAATTCGGCCAGTCCGCGCAATCTTCCGATTGCAGTATAACCCGGATTGGTTTTCTTTCTTAGATCATCGAGCATCTGGTGACCATGATCCGGACGAATGGGGATGCTTTGCCTGCGTACCTGCAGCATTTTTACCATCTCCTTCACCACACCATACATATCCACATCGCCTTCGAGGTGATTGTCTTCGTAAAAATCACCATCGGCATTTCGCCGCGTCGCGCGCAGGTGAAAAAAGTGGATCCTGTCGGCATAGCGTCTTACCATGGCCGGTAAATCATTATCAGGCCGCACGCCATACGACCCTGTACAAAAGCAAAGTCCGTTTTCCACCGCTGGCACGCCGGCGATCAATGCATCCACATCTGCCGCTGTTTTTACCACGCGCGGCAATCCGAAGATGGCAAAGGGCGGATCGTCGGGGTGGATGGCCATCCGTACGCCTGCTGCTGCCGCTACCGGCACCACTTGCTGTAAGAAATGAACAAGGTGAGCCCGCAGTTTCGCTTCATCGATCCCTTCGTACGTATTCAATGCCTGGCGGAATTGTTCGAGCGTAAATGACTCTTCGCTACCGGGCAAACCCGCAATAATATTTTTTTGCAGCAGCTGTTTGTCCTCCGCTGTCATCTTCGCAAACAAAGCAGCACCGCGCTTCAGTTCATCGGCGGTATAATCCTCGGCCGCGTTTTCACGCTGTAACATATGCACGTCAAAAGCAACCAGGGCGGCTTTTTCAAAACGGAGGGCTTTTGAACCATCGGCTACCGTGTACGATAAATCCGTACGGGTCCAGTCGAGCACCGGCATAAAATTATAGGTCACCACTTCAATACCTTCAGCACCGAGGTTGCGCAAACTTTCCTGGTAATGGGCAATGTATTGCTCGAACGGACCTTTCTGTGTCTTGATCGATTCGTGCACCGGCACGCTTTCTACCACTTTCCATTCCAGTCCGACCGCCTTTACCAAATCGATCCTCTTCCGGATTTCTGCGCGCGTCCATACTTCCCCGTTAGGGATATGGTGCAACGCTGTTACCACGCCTGTGCAGCCAGACTGGCGGATATCCTGCAATGATACAGGGTCATTCGGACCGTACCAGCGCATCGTATGTGTAGAATGATACATAGTGATGTTGGAGTATAAGCCGGGTGAATATAGTATAGAAGTGTCAATGTAACACTAAAAAACGCCGTTTTATAAGCCTGGTTTTGCTGAATTCTCTTTCATCCCCTGGAGAATACCCCATTCCAGGCCTCTTAACTCAGCAAGCGCTTTCAAACGTCCGATACCAGAATAACCCGGGTAGGTTTTCTTCTGCAGGTCATCCAGCATCTGATGACCATGATCGGGCCGCATGGGCAACGATGTATTTCTTTTTTGCATCAGTTGAAGCGCTTTCTCCACAATTTTATACATGTCTGCATTTCCGTCGAGGTGCCTGTCTTCATAAAAATTGCCCCATTCATCCCGCCTGGTATTCCGGAGGTGGAAGAAATGTATCCT
>JAGWTK010000016.1 GCA_028876035.1 Bacteroidota bacterium | reverse complement strand
TTTCCTTTTTATAATCCTCTATTTGCTGAACCAGTGCTTCCATGCGGCGAAGATACGGAAACATGGTTAGGGGCGAGGGGTTGAAGTAATAAGTAGTAAGTTCTAAGTATTAAGTCCTTTCAATTCGGCATGCGGTAGACGGTAAGGGGTTAAAGGTAGGCGCAAATGACATAATCAGGAGCCTGTTCAATAATATGTTGTAACTGCACTACAGCAATGCAAGCAGGCAGTACCTAACGCAAGAAGTTGCACAGGAGAACCTTAAACCTTTAAACTGTCGATCACCATTTGATCATCATACTAAGATTGATGACCCTCCCATCAATCGGTGCCCAGAGCTGTTTGAATCCCGGATTGGTTAATGATCCAAGCAGGATCGATTCCTGGCGGGTTTGGCGGTAGTCGAACAGGTTCTCACAATTCAGCACGAATATGAGTTTACCGATGGAATAGCGCATCATCGCGGCTGCGAAAAGATAAGCAGGTGTAGTTGTTCCATCATCGAGGTACTGCCGCCCGGTAGTGGCCGCTTCAATACCAGCTCTGAAGCGGGAAGAAAATTCATAGGCCAGTACAGAAGCAAATTTATTTTTTGCACTCAAACTGAGATAAGGTAAAGCCGGATCATAGAGCTTTCGCGCGTCGGTATGCACATAACCCAGGTATACCTCCAACGCATCCACATGCAGCTGCACATAGCTTTCGTAGCCTTTTGTTTGCAGGGCATTGCCGGCATTGCTGAAGCTGATGGCATTGGCCGTTGTTGTGTTGATGACCGGGTGATTGATGCGGGTAACAAAGAATGACTGGTTGATGGTGAGGTCGATGGCCCCGAATTTTTTATGAAAATTCAGATCCCAGTTTGCGCCCAGCGATCTTTCTGCCTCTACGCCCTGCAATGGTTGTAGCAGCGGGTAATCGCGTTCGTCGATCTCACTGCTGAACACGGTCGGAATTTTGTAACCAAGTCCACCGCCCAGGCGTGAGGTGAAGGCCGGACTGATCTTGTACAACATCGAAACGCGCGGTAACACGAACGATCCATACACATTGTGGTAGTCGTAGCGAAGGCCGGACTGCAGCGTGAATTTCGGGGTAAGTTTCCAGTCGTCCTGCACAAAAAATCCAATCGTGTTGTAGTTGTAGTTATTGATGAGTGTACTGTCGGGCTGCTTCTTTCGAAAATCTTCTCCCGTTACATTGATGCCCGCAACGAGATCGTGTTTGCCTTTTTTCAGGATATAATCCGCCTCGGTGAAATAAGAAACCTGCCTGGCTTTCATACCAAATACATTGGTAACCACATCGCGGTTGAACTGGCTGGCTGTACCCTTGATAACCAGCTTTGCATCTTTGTTGATGGTATGCGTCCATTCTGCGTCGAGCGTATTGCGGAATGTTTTATTCGTTATATAGAATTGATGAAGCGCATCATGGCTAGCATGCAATACCTGCATATCGCCGCCGCGGCGATCTTCGTAATTGCTGGTGATGCCAATGGCAATGGTATTGTCTTTATTGGGGTAGATGAAAAACCGCGGGTGCAGGAAAAAGCTTTTCAGATCGGGTACATCGCTGAAGCCATCTTTGTTTACATCTACCGCGCGTTGATAATTCCCACCGCCGAAGAAGGTGTAGCCGAGCTTTCCTTTGCGGTTGGAAAAAAATGCGTTGAGGTTGGATTCGTTCAGGGTAGAGGTATTGAGTGTAAGGCTTCTTTCCGGACTTCCTTCTTTTGGTGTTTTGGAAATCAGGTTGATCATGCCGGCGATGGCGCCCCCGCCGTACAGGGTAGAGCTCGCGCCTTTTACAATTTCAACTTGTTTTAAGTCGAGCGGTGGAATTTGTAAGATGCCGAAGCTGCCGGAGTAACCACCAAACAGTGGCAGGCCATCTCGCAGGATTTGTGTGTATTTTCCCTGAAGTCCCTGTATCCGCATATCGGCATTGCCCGTTGCTGCGGAAGTTTGCTGCAGCTGTATGCCGGCGATATCTCCCAGTATGCTGGCGATATTGCCTGGTTTAATACCGTTCTCTTCCATCATTTCTTCAGCACCGATGACTTCTACTTTTGTTGCAAGGTTTTCGAGCCGGGAATTGGTGCGTGAAGAAGCGATGATCACCACATCTTCCATTACCTTTTCTTCACTGGCTAAATAAATGCTGTAAATAGAATCGGGATGAGCCAGGGGTAAAGCGAATACGGCTGTTTGGGGACGATAGCCAACGTGGGTAAAGACAAATGACCAGGATCCAGCCGGCAAATTATTAATGACTACCATTCCATCGCTATTGCTGGTAGCGCCTTTTTGGTTGGGCAGGGTTACTGAAACGCCGGTTAATGCAGCCTGGTTGCTGCTATCTTTTACGATGAATCGGATGGAATTTTGTGCAGATGCGGTCCGGCCAATGAGCATACTGCAGAACGTTATGATAAGTAGTTGTTTCATGCGAAATATGTTGAACGCAGTCCAACAACCGGAATACGGTTATTGGCTGGCGCCTGTAATAAAAAAGTTTGCGTACAGACTCTGTGCTGTTTCTATCGAAATATATCTGATGAATCGGTTACCTCAAGCCAGGGACGGCGGATGGAAAATGGATACAGGCAGCTTGCGTGCAAATTTATTGTCGATGAAGATAGAAAGTTGTTCGATCGGTAGTTCAACCATCGCGGTAGCGCGAACACAACATTCATTGCAGATCAAACTTCCCGCCTGGATCTGAATGGCGATGGGCGGGGTATTGTGGTGGGAGTCCTGGCAGGGCTGATCGGCGTCGTCATTTTCAAAAAGCTCACCCAGTCCCAGTAATTTATCGCCGACGAATTCTGCCAAATCGAGATCGTTGTCTTCTTGTTGCAGGGAGTGGTAGAGCAATTTTACAGCGCTGGTATCGGTGAAGTCGGCATACGGCATCACAATACCCGATACAACCAGGCTAAAGCAGGTAAATATGAGCAGGCAGGTTCTCAAGCGAGTGCAAGCTAAGGACGAAGCTGGTTAAGGCCTCGTTAACCCGAAAAGCCATTAGCCGTTAGCTTTTGGCTGTTAGCAGATCTTGCTTAGAAATGATGCGCTAAACTACAGAAGGAGGCAGTTTTTTGCGTCTGCATTTTCTCATGACATCCGCCCGCCTCTTACCCCTTACCTCTTACCAGTATTAAAGCATCTTCTTAATCACGTCCAGCATCTCCGACTTGGTAATTGGCACGCCCATGATCTTGTTATAGGCTTTGGCGTCGGTGAAATAAACGTCGCGGATGATTTTAATGAGTTGTCCGTTATTGATTTCCGGCACCAGCACCTGTTCAAAATTGGCGATGATACTGCCCAGGTTTTTCGGGAAGGGGCGGAGATAACGGATATGCGCATGGCTTACCGCATGGCCTTGTGACTGTAATTCCGCTACAGCGCTTTTGATTGCACCGTAGGTAGAACCCCAGCCCAGGACGAGAATTTTTCCTTTCTCCGGGCCGCTGTCGAGCTGCTGTTCGGGGATATAGTCGGCGATCTTGTCCACTTTTTCCTGTCGAATCTTCACCATCAGCTGGTGGTTCTCCGGTTCGTAGTTGACATTACCGGTGATGTTTTGTTTTTCGATACCACCAATGCGGTGTTCGAGTGCTTTGGTTCCCGGAACAGCCCAGGGGCGGGCCAGTTTCTCGTCGCGCAGGTAGGGTTTGAAAGTCGTTTCACCGTCACCCAGTTCCGTTTTGAATTTCACCTCGATCGGAGGTAGGTCTGCTTCAGCAGGAAATTTCCATGGTTCAGCGCCATTGGCGATATAACCATCACTCAAAAAGATCACCGGGGTCATGTGTTGTACGGAAATCCGCGCAGCTTCGTATACCGTTTCAAAACAGTCGCTGGGGGTAGATGCGGATATTACCGGCATGGGACATTCGCCATTGCGGCCGTAGTAAGCTTGCAGGAGATCGCTTTGTTCTGTTTTTGTAGGCAGGCCCGTAGAAGGTCCGCCTCTTTGCACATCAATGATAAGAAGCGGTATTTCCATCATTACCGCCAGGCCCATTGCTTCTGCTTTCAGCGCCATTCCTGGTCCGGAGGTAGTTGTTACCGCGAGGCTGCCGCCATAGGAAGCGCCGATGGCCGAAGAAATAGCAGCGATTTCATCTTCTGCCTGGAAGGTTTTTACGCCAAAGTTTTTATAGCGACTCAGTTCATGCAAAATATCAGATGCAGGGGTGATCGGGTAAGAACCAAGGAACAGGGGCAGTCCGCTTTTTTGCGAAGCGGCGATCAAACCATAGGCGGTGCTTTGGTTGCCCATGATACTGCGGTACACACCCGGCTGCATTTTGGCTTTTTCTACTTTGTAAGTAGTAGAAAAAGTTTCGGTGGTTTCACCAAAGTGGTAACCTGCCTGCAGGGTTTTTACATTGCTCTCGTATATCTCCGGTTTCTTACCGAACTTTTCTTTGAAGAACTGGATGGTATTTTCCATATCCCGACTGTACATCCAGTAGAGAAAGCCCAGTACAAACATGTTTTTTGCACGGTCTTTTTCTTTCATGCCCATGGGAATATCCTTCAGGGCTTCCCGGGTCATTTTCGTCACGTCTATTTTGAAAACAGTATATCCTTCGAGGCTATTGTCTTCGAGCGGATGTACGCCATCGGGATAATTGGCCAGGCGAAGGTTTTTTGCGTCGAAGCCATCGGTATTCGCAATAATTTTTCCTCCTTTCTTCAGGGCTTTCAGGTTAGCCTTGAGTGCCGCAGCATTCATCGCCACCAACACGTCGCATTCATCACCGGGAGTGTAGATGCGATCGCTGGAGAAGCGAAGCTGAAAACCGCTCACGCCGGGAAGTGTACCCTGGGGCGCGCGAATTTCTGCGGGGAAATCGGGAAAAGTGGCAAGATCAATCCCGAGCAATGCGGTATTGTTGGTAAACTGGCTGCCGGTTAACTGCATACCATCGCCGCTATCGCCTGCGAATTTGATAACGACGTCGTTTAATATTTCCTGGTGCTTGCTCATATTTTGATAAATTACTGCAAGATAATATAGTTTAGATGGCCTGAAAAGTTGATTTTGTTGATTTTCGTCAGATAAATTAATTGGATATGTCCCTCTTTCTCAACCGCCAGCAGTTTGGCGACCCGGCCAATGCCGGTCATCTCATGCGTTTGGAAGATGCTCAGCAGTTATTGGTGGAATGGGTACCGAACGAACGGCTGCGCCTGCACATGTACCAGGTAGCCGCGGTGATGAAGGCCTGGGCCCTGGAAAAAGAAGGGGTCGACGAAACCACGGCACGCAAATGGGAGCTGGCGGGTTTGTTGCACGATGCCGACTGGGAAAAGCACCCCGATGCGCATTGTCGTGTTATCATTGAAAAGTTAGAAGAACTGAATATCGATCCCGATATCATCCGCTGCATCGCTTCCCATGGCCCAAAGCATTTTGGTGTAGAGCCGGTTAGCAAGATGGATAAGATGATCTATGCCTTTGATGAGCTTTCTGGTTTTATCCACGCCGCTGCCTTGATTCGTCCGACCCGTTACGAAGGCATGGATGCCAAAAGCGTGTTGAAGAAGCTCAAAAACCTGGCGTTTGCTGCGCAGGTGAGCCGGGAGGATATCAATGATGCGGTTTCGCGTATTGATGTGCCGCTGGACGAGTTGATTACGTTTGTGATTGAACACCAAAAAGACGTACAATTAGGTTGAGCCAACGTTAAAGGATGGCTCAACCTAATACATTATTGTGTCGAGGGGGTAAGAGGCCAGAGGTAAAAGCTGGGAGGTGACGGCTAAGGCTAGGAGGTAAGGGGTTAGTGGTTATAGAGAGCAACAGACAATTAGCGAACAAACGCGGAAGGTCTTTGTACTAAGTACTGCGTACTAAACACCTCTCGTCTTAATATTGAATTTTTCCTCCGTAACATGACCCGCAAAGAACGTTTTGATTTTGTACTCAGCTATTTCCAGGAGCACACACCGGATGCAGAAACTGAATTGATATACGATAGTCCGTTTCAGTTATTGGTCTCCGTTATATTGTCGGCCCAGTGTACCGACAAACGCGTGAACATGACCACACCGGCCATTTTTGAACGTTATCCCGATCCGGAAAGCCTGGCCAAAGCAAGCTACGATGATTTGTTCCCCCTCATCAAAAGCATTTCTTATCCCGGCAACAAAACCAAACACCTGATGGGCATGGCGCGGCTGCTGGTGAATGATTTCGCCAGCGAAGTGCCGATGACGGTAGATGAACTGGTAAAACTGCCAGGTGTGGGAAGGAAAACGGCGAATGTGATTACTTCGGTCATCGACCAGCAACCCAATATGGCGGTGGATACGCATGTGTTCCGAGTGTCTGCACGCATCGGCCTGACCGTTGGCGCCAAAACGCCGCTGGCCGCAGAGAAGCAGCTGGTTAAATACATACCGTCTGAACTCGTGCACAAATCGCATCACTGGATCATCTTGCACGGACGATATGTTTGCGTGGCACGCAACCCGAAATGCGGTGCATGCGGATTGAAACCCGCTTGTAAATATTACCAGCGAAACTTCGTGAAAAAAGCCAAATAAGGCCGCCGCTTCATCGCAAATGCTTGCGTATTTTCTGGTTTCTTGCCGGTGTAGAAACATGCCACCCGGCCCGTTCTCATGCTAGTTTGCAGCAGCTATTCGTCTATGAAAAAGTATGCTGCTATCTTATCTGTCTTGTTGCTCCTCGATGCGGATTGCATCCTTGCACAGTATTACGTCTCTGCCAATAATACACCCGAAGGTGCCTGGGTCTTGGAAGGAGGCCTTCAGCTGGCGGCTGTGAATTGCCTGACCGATATCGGTGGCAGCTATGGAGGCGGTAAGAAATTTCTGGCCGATTGTAACTGGAACCAGACTAAGCCAGGCTTCGGACTAACGGTCGATGCCATCTATCAATCTTGGATCAGCATTGGTTTCCAGGCCAACTTTCTGCGCATTTCGGGCGATGATGCTTTGCTCAGTGGTCGCGACGGAGAAGCGCAGTATCGTTTCCGTCGCAACCTGCGTTTCAGAACACAGCTGGCAGAATGCACGCTGCGCAGCGATTGCTATTTATGGACACTGCTACACCGCAGCGATGATCCCCCCGTCTGTTCCCCCTTTGTTTCATTGGGTATTGGCGGATTCTATTACAATCCGCAGGCAAGCATGAACAATACATGGGTCGATCTTCGCCCGCTGCATACAGAAGGACAAGGATTTGCCGTCTATCCCAATCGATCGCCGTATGCTGCCTGGACCTGGTGTGTGCCGGTTGGACTGGGCATTCGGTATGATGCGGGAAAAGCCATCACCGCAAAATTCAATCTCCTGTATCGTTTTACAGGCACCGATTACCTCGATGATGTAAGTACAGCGTATATCGATCCAAAATGGTTTGACAAATACCTGGGTCCGGTTGAAGCAAAAAAGGCGAGGGAACTGGCCGACAGAAGCATTGGATTTTCCAATACAGAAGGATCCATTCGGGGCAACCCAGCTAACCGCGATGCGTATTTTTCCGTGCAGCTGGGCATCTCGATTGTTTTTGATCGATGGCATCGCAAATAAACATGCACCGGTTCGGCTTACTTTCATAAATACGGTTAATTTTGGCGCATATAGCATGCGGCATGAATGATTATTTAAACCTGGCCGATTTTCTCTTTCCTGTTAATATCGCAGAGCTGTCTGATGATCAGCTTTACCACGACGGACAGATCGGAAAGATCATTTCTGTATTTGGTGATGAGTTTCCGGATCTTTTCGACACCGATATTGTGCTGGTGGGATGCCACGAATGGAGAGGCGCCGGCAAAAGCAATGTGGTGGAGGATGTGTCGGCCGCAGATGCCGTCCGTCGCCAGCTGTACCAGTTGTACTACTGGCATACCGATTTGAAGATTGCCGATATTGGAAACATCAAAACCGGCGCAACGCTGCAGGATACCTATGCTGCCGTGAAGACCGTTTTGCAGGAACTGCTCAATGAAAAAAAGACGGTCCTGTTTATTGGCGGTTCACATGATCTCACCCTCGCCCAATACGAAGCTTTTGTGCTCCGCAAGCAAATCATTGAAATGAGCTGCGTGGATGCACGCATTGATCTGAACATTAGTTCCACCAAACGAAGTGATAACTTCCTGATGGAACTGCTCACCAGTGAGCCTAATTTTATCCGGCATTACAACCATATTGGCTTCCAGAGTTTTTATGTACACCCCAACATGCTGGAGACCATGGATCGGCTGCGATTCGATTGTTTCCGCGTAGGCAATGTGAAAGAAAGCATGGACGAGATGGAACCCGTTATCCGCAACTGTCAGCTCCTGAGTTTCGACATTGCTGCTATCGCTCATGCCTATGCGCCGGCAAATACGGTAACACCTAATGGTTTTAACGGTGAAGAGAGTTGTATGCTGATGCGTTACGCAGGAATGAGTCCGAATACCAACAGTATCGGTATTTATGGTTACGATCCGTCCAAAGACAAAGACGATCTTACCGCAAAGCAAATCAGTCATATGATTTGGTACCTGCTCGATGGCCGTAGTCGCGGCAGGCGCGAAGCAAAACTGGAAGAGAAAGAATCGTTCAACGAGTTTCACATGGCTTTCGCTGAAGTGCAAACCGTTTTCCTGCAGAGTAAGAAGACAGGTAGATGGTGGATGCAATTGCCCGACAATAAATTCATCGCCTGCTCCTACAAAGATTATCTCCTGGCCAGCAGCAACGAAATCCCCGAACGCTGGCTGCGTGCACAGGAAAGGAGCTAGGGCAAGCCTATCAGTTTAATTTTTATCCAATGCACATGAGGACGAATCAGTCGCATTTATTTAACCGGTGGATGCATTCGCTTGCCGTGTCTGTCTTGTTGTTAAGCTCCTGTTCGCTGCAACAGCGCATCGGGAAATCATCGGCCAGTGAACTGCTTCAGTCCACTGAACTCAGCACCGCGCATACCGGCATCAGCATTTACGAGCCAGCAGCGAACAAGTACTGGTACAATCATCAACCCGATAAATATTTCACACCAGCTTCCAATACTAAAATTGTTACCTGTTACGCAGCCATGAAATATTTGGGTGATAGCCTCGTAACCTGCTGGTACAACCAGCAGGGGAATGATATCTACCTGCGGCCTGCCGGCGATCCCACGGTGCTGCATCCGGATTATGCAAGGCAACCACTGGTTCAATTCCTGCAGCAGCATAAGAATGCGACGATACATCTTTCCGAAACGGCCTGGAAAGACAATGCAATGGGTATGGGCTGGTCATGGGATGATTACAACGACGATTATTCAGCAGAGCGTTCCCTGCTTCCGGTTTATGGTAACACCATAAAATTTGTACAAACACAAACAGCACCGGCGGCAGGCAGTAGCGACACCTCAAAGGAAACAACCGTGTACACAGCACCTGAGATAAACTGGAAGTTGCGGTTCAATCAAAAAACAGAAGATCATTTCGCCGTACACCGGAACCAATACGAAAATGAGTTCAGCGTAACGGAAGGCAGGGAAAAGTACCGCGAAACATTCATTCCTTTTATTACACACGGCGTGGCGTCCGCAGTGGAATTATTGAAAGATACGGCTGGCGTAACCCTTGCGATCGATAATAAGGGCGATGCGATAACTACAGGATGGAAGCCTCTTTTTTCACAACCTCTCGATTCTGTACTGGCACCCATGATGCACCGCAGTGACAATTTTTTTGCCGAGCAATTACTGTTGATGGTGAGTCAGCATCTGTTCGGTTATATGAACAACGAAAAGGTCGCGGATACCCTGCTCAAATCGTTGTACAAAGGATTTCCGCAAAAGCCTTCCTGGGCAGATGGGAGCGGACTGAGCAGGTTCAATGCCTTTTCGCCCATTGATTTTGTTTGGCTGCTATCTCAAATGAAGACTGATATCCCCTGGTCAAGAATCACCCGCATATTTTCTACGGGCAACCAGGGTACGCTTACCAATTATTATACGGCAGATAGCGGTTATATCTACGCGAAAACCGGCAGCCTGGGCGGCGTCATCTGCCTGAGTGGCTACCTGACCACCCTAAAAAACCACCAGCTGGTGTTTTCGGTAATGGTGAACAATCACCAGTCGACCGGGCGCGCCGTTCGCCGCCGGGTAGAGAAATTCCTGCAATCTGTTCGTAATCAGTATTAAGTTGGTCCCAACCCTCGCAGGCCAGCCACCGTATCTATTTCCGGTTGCTGGTTGTTCAGAAATTTGTAATGATGAGGCCTTCGGCCGGTTTTTCGTTTTTCCTCCCGCATTGCCGGGGGGATTTTTTTTCACCAACCGAAAGCAAGGCGGGAACGTATATAGAAAAGTCCATCGGAAGTATTGATAGTCAATGACATTTTGATCTCCGATGAATCAGTTTAACTTTAACGAAGCAATTGCAGACGATCAGCAATAAGCACCGGCGGTCGCCGTTCCAAACGGTATTGCCAAAGCAAACGAATTTGTCAGCCGACTGGGTCGATAAAAAAGTATTGGACGGTTGTATCAAAAACGACCGTAAGGCGCAGGAACTGCTCTATAAACAGTTCTATGGGCCGATGATCAATCTATGTCTGCGGTATACCCGTAACGAAGAAGATGCGCTGGAAGTGCTGCACAACGGATTTCTGAAAGTATACAAGCACCTGCCTTCTTACGATGTATCGCGCGCTTCTTTGTATACCTGGATCAAAACCATCATGGTGAATTGCGCCATTGATTTTATTCGTGCCCATCAGAAATTCAAAGGGCAGGTAGAATTGAACGATAGTTATGATTTGCCGGGTACCGACAACGAGGCATTGCACCGGATGAATGCAACCGAGGTATTGAAATTGGTGCAACAGTTGCCGGTTGCCACCCAAACCGTTTTCAACTTATACGTACTGGAGGGATATAATCACCGCGAGATTGGTGAAATGCTGGGCATCAGTGATGGTACCAGCAAATGGCACCTGAGTGAAGCCCGCCGTATGCTGAAACAATTATTGCTAACCTTGGACATTGTAAAATGAACCTGAGACAACCATTTGACAACGCCATTGCCGGCAAGCTCCAGCAGCTTACCCCGCCGGATATGGAACAGTCCTGGCAGGAAATGAGGCGACTCCTCGATGAGGAAGACGGTCGCGGTGCCGGGGGTAAGAGACCGCCTTCCGGCGGCTGGTGGAAAATCGGACTGGTAGCCGTTGTACTGCTCTGCGGCTCCTGGTGGTTGCTGCATACCAGCGGCAACAACGATCCACAAATCGCATCTGCAAAAGCAAATGCTGGCAACAGCGAAACAAATCAACCTGTATCAAATACAGCTGCAAACGAATCAAACCATCAGCCTATCGCGCAAAAGTCTACACTTGTTTCCGATAATAACAGTAATAACAGTCGTGCCAATACAATCCCTGCATCCGCCACAGGTGAAACAGTGGTATCACGCACATCAATAGCCGAAAATCCGGATCCCAATGGTACGGGCGCCCGCACAACAGCCGGCACTGTAAAAGCCGCAGTGAGTGCGACGCTGGTAGCAGATAAACAGTTGCGGGATCAACCTGAAGGGCACGCCGTTGTGCGCAAAATCCAGAGGACTGGCCACACAAAAAGCAACACCCTTCAGGCAGAGCAGCATGAGCTGAATGCACCATCAAACCCTTTTGAAACTTATTCAGGCAAGAAAAATACCGCGGTACGCACAAAAACAAAATCGACCCAGGCAGGTAACAGAACCACTGTTGATGCGGGTGATAATGTTGCAGCGCTTAGTGCTGCTGCAGAGGTGCCTCAATGGCGGGCCGATTGGTCCAATGGCATAATGCCGGATGCATCCATTGTACCAGCTGATTTTACGGCCAATGTTGCAGCGCCGGGTAATACCGATGAATGGACTGCCCGCGAATTGTTCAACAAAGAAACCAAACTAAGAGTGGCGAGAGCGCAGCGCGATCAGGCCGCTGAACTGGCAGAAAAAAAGGAGAAAAAGAAACTGCACCTCGACCTCAGCAATTTGTTTAAGCCATTTAGTCTGCATGCCGACACTGACCCCTGGTGGGCCGCGGGTCTCTCCCTCAACAGTGGTGTTACGGTAGCAGCACAGAATCGGTTTAATTATAATGTAAACGCAAAGTCGGGCGTATTGCTTGACTACCTGCCCTCTCCCTACCTGCAGTTTCATATCAATAACTATGTGTACCTGCAAACAGAGATCAATTTCCTGACACCGCAATACACGCCGCAATTGCTGGTATACCGGTCAAATGCAGAACTGAGCGGACAACCGGGATACAGCGTGGAGAAGTCGACCTATATCAACAAGCTGTATTATTTCAACTGGCCTTTTAGTTTGCACTATAGCCCGGTTAGCAACTTATATTTTTCTGCTGGTCTCCAGTTTTCTTCTTTCCAGAGCGGACTGGCTACACTAAGTTCAAAACAATACCTCACAGCCGTGGGTGCCGATCATCCCAGCAGCATCAGCAGCGAAACACTGAAATTCAAAGATGATTCTACGGCAGCGAAAATAAAACCCAATGAATGGCGCTGGCAGGTAGGAGCAGAATATTACATCAATCGTTTTTCAGTGGGCATGCGCTACAACCAGTCGCTCAGCAAATCGATCAGCGAAACGGTATCACCTTCACTACCGCCAACGGTTAACCGCAACCAATCGCTCCTGTTTTTTATTCGCTATAACCTGTTTGAAAGTAAGCGCAAAGACAATACCGGTGCCGCCAATCCTTAGTGCCTGCGCCTAAGCTTTGCCAAACAGTTTTTCGAGGTAGCTGTTTTTAAATTCGATGTAGGTAGGATAGCCGCCTGCGGTAGCATTGGGCTGGGCACAGGCAAAGAGATCGGTCAGAAGCTGGCGCATTTCTTTTTCCGCCAGCTGTTTTCCTGGTTTGATCGCATGCTGCAATGCCATGGAGCGGATCAGTCGTTCGCGCTTGGAAAATTTTACATCGCTGCTGAAGTGTTTGTATTGCTCCAGCAGGTGTTCGATGGCTTTCTTCTCATCACCCGATTCGGTATCGGCCGGTGTGCCCTGTATAACAAAAGCATCTTTCCCGAAGGGTTCAACCTGGTATCCCAACCACTGCAGTTCTTCCAGCAGATCGCTGAGCATGACCGCGTCGGCAGGTGCCAGCTGTATCGTAGCGGGGAACAAACTTCTTTGCGTGGCCATGGGCTGCGATTTGCCGGCAGCACTGTAGCGATCATATAAAATGCGTTCGTGCGCCAGTTGCTGGTGTACCAGCAGGTGACCGCGGTTAGACGATACTACGATATAGGTCTGCTGCAATTGCAGCAGTGCTCCATCGGTAAACACCTGCAAACTATTTTCAGTGGGCTGGAAGCTGTGTTCGGTAGCAGCAATATCTCTTTGCCGGATCGACGTGAGCAGCGATTCGAAAGGTTTTTGCGAAGCACCTTCCATATTGCTGCCGGAGCTGTTTCTCCAATCTGGCAATCCACCCGCTTTTTCCGGTTCAATAAAATGCGCCTGGTTCTTCTGGGTGAAATTGCGGTAGAGATCAGAAGATGTAGCAGCTGCCTGTTTATCGGCTGTAAATGGTTTCGATACAGCATCGAGCTGCTGGATATTGATATCGAGATCGAACTCAAGGGTGGGCGTAATGCTGAACTGTGCCAGGGCGTGTTTTACCGCTGCATGCACGAAAGCGTACACAATTTTTTCGTCTTCAAATTTTATCTCCTGTTTTGTAGGATGGACGTTGATGTCTACCTGTGCAGGGTCCAAATCGATGAAGAGCGTATAGGCAGGGAAGCTATCCGGACTGATAATATCCTGGAAGGCATTCATGATGGCGTGGTGCAGGTAGGCGCTGCGGATAAAACGGTTGTTGGCAAAGAAGTATTGGTCGCCCCGGGTCTTCTTGGCAGTTTCCGGTTTACCTACAAAACCATAGATATTGAGATAGTCGGTCTTTTCCTGTACGGTCACCAGCTTCGCATTGTACGCGTTACCCAATATCTGCACTATGCGTTGCTTCAGGCTTCCTTTCTCGAGGTGGAAGACTTCCTGTCCGTTGTTGGTGAGTGAAAAGAATATATCCGGGAAGGCCATCGCCACACGGATGAACTCATCCACAATATGCCTTGTCTCCGCCGCATTGCTCTTCAAAAAATTCCGCCGGGCAGGTACATTAAAGAACAGGTTCTTCATCGCCAGGCTGGTACCATTGTTTGCGGCTACCGGTTCCTGCTTCAATACGCGGCTATTCTCCACCGTTATAAATGTTCCGGCTTCGTCTTCGGCCCTTTTTGTTTTCAATTCCACCTGCGCTACCGCAGCAATGGATGCCAGCGCTTCTCCCCGAAATCCCATGGTACGTATCCGGAACAAATCTTCGATATTGGAAATCTTGGAGGTGGCATGCCGCTCAAAAGCCATACGGGCGTCGGTTTCGCTCATCCCCCGGCCATTGTCGATCACCTGGATCAGGGCCTTACCGGCATCATTTACGATCAACCGGATTTCTGTTGCCCCTGCATCTACCGCATTTTCCAGCAGCTCTTTGACCGCACTGGCGGGGCGTTGGATAACCTCTCCGGCTGCAATCTGGTTTGCAATATTATCGGGTAACAACTGGATGATATCGGCCAAACGGTTCAATTTTGATGGAACGGCGAATTTACTATTATTCGACTGACCTGCCTGCGCATTCCATCAATATTCCCATAAACCTTTAACCATCAAATAATCCGGCAGCGTCCGCCATGCATGTTTTATGTGTAAATTGGCGATCTATAGTATTCCAATGATGAAAATTGTCTTCTCCCTGTTGCTGGCGGCATTGTTTTTAACCGGCGCTGCCCAGCAAACACCCAGCTTCCGCGCCGAACAATGGGCCGACAGCATCCTGAAAACCCTTAGCCGCGAACAGAAAATCGCGCAGCTGATGGTCGTGCGTCTTTCTACCGGCAACGCAGCAAAAACCGAAGTGGTCTTCCACGATAAAGAAGTAGAAGAAGCGGTGCGTAAATACAATGTCGGCGGTATCTGCCTGTTCCAGGGCGGCCCGGTTACACAAGCCAATTACATCAACTATTTCCAGTCGATCGCAAAAACACCGATCCTTATCTGCATTGATGGTGAAAACGGTGTAGGGATGCGGATGGACAGCGTTGATGGGCTGCCCAGGCAAATGATGCTGGGTGCCATGCAGGATCCCACCCTGATGTATGAATATGGCAAAATGGTAGGCGAACAGTGTCGCCGCGCCGGCATACAAGTGGATTATGCGCCGGTAGTAGACATCAACAACAATCCCGATAATCCTGTGATCAATGATCGCTCATTCGGCGAAAACAAATACAAGGTGGCAGCTTTCGGGGCGAACTATATGCGCGGATTACAAGATGCGGGTATAATGGCCTGCGCCAAACATTTTCCGGGCCATGGCGATGTAGCAGTAGACTCACACAAGGATTTGCCGGTGATCGGAAAATCCAGAGAAGCGCTTGATTCGCTCGAACTGTATCCCTTCCGCGAACTGATAAAAGCCGGGGTGTCCAGTGTGATGGTGGCACACCTTTCTGTACCTGCTATCGACGATGCCGCCAACCGGCCTACATCCATCTCACAAAAAAATGTGACCGGGCTGCTGCGCAATGAACTGGGCTTCCAGGGACTCACTTTTACGGATGCACTGGAGATGAAGGGGGTGTCCAAATACTATCCCGACGGAGAAGCTTCTGCCCAATCCCTTATCGCCGGGAATGATATGCTTTGCTTGCCGGGTGATATCGACGCGGCCATTGAAAAAATCAAGAAAGCCATCAAACAAAAAAAACTCAGCTGGGCGGCAATCGATCAACACGTACGCAAGGTGCTGCTGGCAAAATACCAGTACGGACTCGCGCAACTGCAACCTATCAATACTTTTCATCTTACGGAAGATCTCAATGCGCCCGTAGCTGCCTGGAAACGAAAGGTTGCGGAACATGCGATTACCCTGCTGCGCAACGACGAACCATTTGTATTCCCCCTGCCCCTCAATACCAAAAGAAGAGTTGCTTATGTAGGTTTTGGGATAACAGAGGACAACGCGATGGCAGCACGCATGCGGAATGATTACAAGGCGCACAGCTATTATTTCGATTACAAACTCGACAGCAACACCGCTGCTGCCCAATTGCAACTGCTGAAAAACCGCTACGATGTAGTGGTGATGGGCCTTCATGCGTTTAACCGCTTCCCCGCCGGCAATTTTGGTATCAGTGAAACAGCGTTGGACTTGATGAAGCAAATTCGCCAGCAGTTCAGCACGGTCACCATTGTTTTTGGCAATCCCTATGCAGTAAAAAATTTCTGCGATGCGAAAACAATTCTCGAATGTTACGATGACGATCCCATTACCCAGCAAACAGCAGCTGATGCGTTGAACGGAAGATTTTCACCGCGCGGTCGCCTGCCGGTAACGGTTTGCCCGGAGCTTCCCTATGGTGCCGGTATCACACCTGTTGCACCGCTGCCCCTGGCCTCCCCGGGCGAAGTGGGGTTGAATGCGGCGAAACTGAATATCATTGATTCCATCGCCACCGATGGAATAAAGAAACATGCTTATCCCGGTTGCGTCATTGCAGTCGTGAAAGATGGCAAACTGGTATTTGATAAATCCTATGGCTTTTTCACCTATGACAGTATTCAGCCGATGTACCGCGAAACCATTTTCGATATGGCTTCGGTGACCAAGATAATGGCTACGACATTGTCGGTTATGAAACTGTATGATGAGGGTAAAATCGATTTGCAAAAAACGCTCGGCGATTATCTTCCCTGGACCAGGGGCACCAACAAACAAAACCTGCGTTTGTGGGATGTGCTGCTGCACCAGGCCGGACTGAAATCTTTTATCCCTTTTTACAAAGAAACCACCGATAGTGCCCGTGAGAACATGGCATCTGCCCACTACTATCATTTCAAGCCCGACTCCGTCTACCGGGTAAGAGTAGCCGATAATATGTACATGCGGGCTGATTGGATCGACACCATGTATGCACGCATACTGGCGAGTCCGCTGGGCAAACAGGGCGAATACGTTTACAGCGACAATGACTATATCTTCCTCGGCAAAATTGTTGAAGCCGTCAGTGGGCTGCCCCTCGAGCAATATGCAAAGCAAAACTTCTACGACAAGCTGCACCTCGTTGCCACCGGCTTTCGCCCCAGGGAGCGTTTCCCGCTGGCAGATATCGCACCCACGGAAAAAGAAAAAGGTTTTCGCGGGCAGCAACTCTGGGGCGACGTGCATGACCCGGGCGCTGCGATGTTTGGTGGCGTAGCCGGTCACGCTGGTTTATTCAGCAATGCACAGGATATGGCGGTGCTTTGCCAGATGTTGCTGAATGGTGGCAGTTTTGACGGACAATCATTCATCAAAAAAGAAACCATCGATTACTTTTCCCAGTACCACAGTGATATCAGCCGGCGCGGACTTGGGTTCGACAAACCCGAAAAAGACAATGCGACGCGGAAAGAACCTTACCCCGCCTTGTCCGCCTCGCCATTAACAATCGGACACACGGGTTATACCGGCACTTGTTTCTGGATCGATCCTACATACAAGCTGGCGTTTATCTTTTTATCGAACCGCGTACAACCCGATGGTGGCACAAATACAAAATTGTCTGACATGAATATCCGCCCGAAAATTTTCGAAGCTATTTACAAAGCAATCGAACCTTAATTTTTGATGCCAGGATAATTACTCACCAGCTCCAGTTCATAGTCGTCGCGCAGCTTTAGCAGGCGAATAAAATTGTGCAGTTCAATAGAGTCGTTCGCATCGGTGTATACCTGGTCGTGGGCGAGCAATACCAGGTGTTCCGGTACGCGTGTGCGATGTTGCGCAAATACGCTGTCGATCTGCCGTAGCAGGTCATCGGCGGTATTCGCGAGGCTCATGTCCTTCGGGTTGAAATGCCATTCGAGGTCCCATCCCATAATCGCAAACCCTGCTTTTTGCAATGAATCAACGGCGGCCTTGCTTTTAGATAGATCAGTGAATTGAAGCGTATCGATTCGCCAGGTATTGCGGCCGGGCGTGCGGCAGATATTGTTGTCGAGTTGCAGGCTGTCCTGGCTACGTTTAAAATCACTGACTACTGAGTCGGGCCGACTGTAATAATCCGCATAACGGTTATTGGCATGCGAAAAACTATGGTTGCAGAGTTCGATCTGCTGCGCCATTTTGAGGCTGTCCCAGATCTGTTGTTGCCCGCTGCTGGCAAACACATGTTCACCTACGATGAAGAAGCTAACGGGTACCGCTTCTTCCTGCATAATGTGCAGCACTTTGGGTGTGCCATGGTTAGGTCCATCGTCGAACGTGAGAAAGATTTTTTTCTTTTTCTTTTTAACGGGTGGTTTGCTTTTGCTTTCGGCTCGTCCTGCAACAGGGAGGTTGGCCGATCGGCGCAATTGAAAAACCGCTTTGCCGGTGCGATGGTACACGGCAAGGCATACCAGTAACAGGGTTGTTCTGATGAACAGGGAAGCATAGTTGCTCCCGGGTTGAAAGGGGTCCATAAGTTGGGGGGAGATTAGACAATAAATGTATTCTACTGCTCAGCTTTCTGCAACGTTGCGTTGGTTAAAGAATATCTAAATCCGGTTACCGGTTTTATTACATTTACAGTACATGCCAGCGGGAACTTCTCCAGTCAGCCAAACAGTAACGCTGCCCGAGGCGGCGGCTTTGCGGACTTTTTTCGCAACGGGCGCCACCCGCGGGTACCGGTTCCGGCTTGAGCAGCTGAATAAGCTGAAAGCCGCGCTGCTGGCGCATGAACAGGCCATTAATGAAGCTTTGTATGCTGATCTCCGGAAGAGCCCGGAAGAGGTATGGGCTACCGAACTGGGGTTATTATTGGCCGAAATCAAGCATGCCATCCGTTCCCTGAAGAAATGGATGCGCCCGAAACGGGCAGGTGTTAACCTGGTGAACCTGCCGTCTACCGCCAAAATTTACCGTGATCCATTGGGAGTGGTATTCATCATCGCTCCCTGGAACTATCCATTGCAGTTGGCCCTGGTCCCGCTGGTAGGAGCGATAGCTGGCGGCAACTGCGCCCTGGTGAAGCCTTCGGAACTGGCACCGGCAACGGCTCAACTGATCGGGGAAATAATCGCCGGCCTATTTCCGCCGGAATACATCGCCTGTGTGCAGGGGGATGGAGCTGTTTGCGTGCCTGCGTTGATGAAAACATTCCGCTTTGATCATGTATTCTATACTGGCAGTATCCCGGTAGGTCGATCTATCTATGAACTTGCTGCCAGCCAGCTGGTGCCCGTCACCCTTGAACTGGGCGGGAAGAGTCCGGCCATTGTTGAAGCAGATGCCGATATAGCATTGGCTGCACGCCGGATTGTACTGGGGAAATTCATCAATGCAGGGCAAACCTGTATCGCACCGGACTATGTGCTGGTGGAGCAATCAAAAGAAAAAGAGTTGCTGGAGCAGATGGTCGGTTACGTGCAGGCGTTCTATGGCAATGACCCGGCAGTTAGTTACGATTATAGTAAGATCATCAATACAAAACGCTTTGATGTTTTACTTGGCTACTTGAAAGACGGTACCATCGTGTGCGGCGGTGAGCACAACCGCGAAAATCAATTTATAGCACCCACAATTTTGAAAGAGGTGGCGCCGGATTCGCCCATTATGCGGGATGAAATTTTTGGGCCTCTGTTGCCGGTCATCCGCTTTGCCAGCCGGAAGGAAGCCATGGCCATGGTGCAGCAACATGAACATCCGCTGGCATTCTATTTATTTACAAAGTCTGCTGTGGTTGAAGCGGAATGGGTCAATGCGATTCAATTCGGCGGCGGCTGTATCAACAATACAGACTGGCATTTTACCAATCCGCACCTGCCGTTCGGCGGCGTAGGCAAAAGTGGGTTTGGTGCCTACCACGGGAAGCATACATTCGACACGTTTACCCGTGCCAAGCCCGTCATGAAAACACCTGGCTGGTTTGATCCTTCCATTAAGTATCCGTCTTACAAGGGAAAACTGTGGTTGTTTAAGAAGTTGTTTCGATAGGGCTGCGACCAATTCGCAAATAATCCTTGCTCATTTTTCAACCCTTCTGCTAATTGATGTGTTTATTTTACAAGCCAAACTGTAAAAAGCGATATGCTTGGACGATTTAAAAATGTTATGATAGTGGCGGGCATGTTGCTCCTCGTCTTTACCGGCTATGTTTTTATTTTCAACCGAAATATGCCTGATATGAGTTTTCGCCAAAAAGTGCTTCGTACGATCTATCCGCTGATTACCTGGGGTGGCCGAGTGGGAGGCAAGGGCACTATTCGATCGGGCAATGGTAAAGCAGCATTGGTGCCTATTTATGATCTCCCGTTAACAATGAATGATGGATCGGTGAAAAACCTGTCTGCTTTCAAAGGGAAGAAAATTTTGTTGGTGAATACGGCTTCTGATTGCGGCTTTACCGCGCAGTATGCGCAATTGCAACGGTTACAGGAAGCGCATATCAATGACCTGGCGGTAATCGGTTTTCCTGCCAATGATTTCAAGGAACAGGAGAAAGGAACGGATGCGGAGATTGCCGGTTTTTGCAAAAAGAATTATGGCGTAAGCTTCCCGTTGGCGCAAAAATCGGTGGTGATCAAATCAGCTACGCAAAATCCAATCTTCCAGTGGTTGTCGGACCCCGCCAAAAACGGGTGGAACAGCCAGGATCCGGAATGGAATTTTTCGAAATACCTGCTGGATGAAAATGGAAATCTAATCCGGTATTTTGGTCCTGCGGTAGAACCCGGTAGTAAGGAGATGGAAGAAGCAGTCGGCAGTCATTAGTCGGCAGTCGATAGTCTGTAGTCATCAGTCGATTGCGTCCTTCTTGATTATTCTGTCAACTTATCAGGCTGATAGCCCAAAAAATGAGAATTCTTTCTGAAAGGCAGAACACAGCTTAATCGCAATCTGCCAATACCCAACGCCTAATACCCAACAGCATGAATAAAACAGCTCTCATCACGGGTGCCTCCAACGGTATCGGCCTGGAACTGGCAAAACTTTTTGCTGCCGATAAAACAGATCTATTGCTTGTTGCCCGATCGGAAAACAAAATGCAGGCGCTGGCCGAATCCCTGCGCTATGAACATGGAATAAAAGTGTGGGTACTTGGGATTGATCTGTCGGATCCTTTCTCTGCCAAAGAAGTAAAAGCCTTTTGCGATCAACAGCAGTTGCAAGTTGATTACCTCGTGAACAATGCAGGTTTTGGCGACTATGGCTTGTTTGCTGAATGCGACTGGAACAAGCAATCGGAGATGATCAACCTGAACATTACCACGCTAACTTATCTCACCCGTTTGTTTTTACCGGAGATGATCCAACGACATTCGGGCCGTATCCTCAATGTGGCATCAACAGCGGCTTTTCAGCCAGGACCCCTGATGAGCGTTTACTTCGCTACCAAAGCTTTTGTGCTGAGTTTTTCAGAAGCCATTTCCAATGAACTCGAAGGCACTGGCGTAACGGTAACGGTGCTTTGTCCGGGTGCCACCGAAAGCGGCTTCCAGAAAGCGGCTGCATTGGAAGAAAGTAAAATGGTGAAAGATCGGAAGCTGCCCGGTTCTGCGGAAGTGGCAGCATTCGGATACCGCGCCATGAAAAAAGGAAAGGTGGTGGTAATTCACGGTTTCATGAACGCATTAATGGCAACTTCCATACGATTCTCGCCCAGGCCGCTCGTCCGTAAAATAGTGCGCCGGATACAGGAAAAAGGGTAATAAAGTTTTACCTTTCTTGAAACCGGTACTATGTTCACCAAGACCGATATCGAAAAATACTTTTTTGCTGAAAAACAG
>JAGWTK010000351.1 GCA_028876035.1 Bacteroidota bacterium | reverse complement strand
TGCCAAGGTTAACAACGACACTGGCTTTGGCAACAATGCTGCTGACTATGGCGGCCGTTTTGTTAACCGCGACGGAAGTTTCAATCTTCGCAAGGAAGGTGTGCCCGTATGGGAGCGATACAGCATTTATCACTCCATGCTCAATATGCCGCGCTGGAAATTTATTTCTGTTATCGTTATCTTCTTCCTGTGCATCAACCTGCTGTATACCCTCATCTACCTGCTGATCGGAATGGATCAATTTACCGGGATGATTGGCAACAGCGCCTGGCAAAAGATAAAAGAGGTCTATTTTTTCAGTACGGAAACATTTACTACGGTCGGATATGGACGGGTGAACCCTGTGGGCGATGCGGCCAATTTTGTAGCGTCGATCGAAGCGATGAGCGGTTTTCTTTCTTTTGCGGTAGCCACCGGTTTGATCTACGGACGATTTTCAAAGCCCAAATCCTACCTAATTTTTAGCGAACACGCGTTGATTGCGCCTTACCAGGGCAAAACCGGACTGATGTTTCGGTTTGTTTCCTATAAAGACAGTCATGTCCTCACCGATGTGCACATACGGGTGAGCCTTGGCTTGCTGGTTGAAGAAAATGGCAGGAAAGGGTACCAGTTTTTTGATCTCACGCTGGAGCGCAGCCGGGTGGATAGTTTGCCCATGAACTGGACGGTCGTGCATCCGATCGATGAACAGAGCCCGTTTGCCGGATTTTCCGCCGCCGACATGAAAGCATCCGATGTTGAATTGTATGTATTGGTTCGTGGATTTGATGACGTGTATTCCACCATGGTTCAACAACGTACTTCCTATACTTTCGACGAAATATTGTTCCAGCGCAAGTTCAGACCCATGTACCGGGAGAGCGACGACGGCAAAACGACCATCGTTGAATTGCATAAACTGAATGAACATGCGGCCGTGAATCCCTCGTAAACCAAACCTTTTCCCATATGGCAAAAAAAGCAGGACCGGCAAAAAAGAAGTCAACCAAACCTGTCGCCAAAAAAGCTGCCGCCAGGAAAACAGGCGCTGCCAGCAAAGGAAAGAGTGAAACCGGCATCAAGTACAGCGATAAATCAGCCGGTCAGCCCGAACTGGTGCCCATTTTCGAGCAATTGAAACAACTATTGGTTCCCTATGAAAAGGGTAGCATCGTAAAGCGTGGCGGTGCAGGCGGGCAAATCGTGATGGTGAGCGAGCGTCCTTTCGAATTCCAGGGAAGAAAACGGCCGGAACTGTGGTTTGCTGCTGCACTTATTCAAAAAGGCTATGTTGGATTTTACTTCATGCCGGTATACAGCAAACCCGAAATGAAACAGGTGTTTGAACCCGAACTGCTGAAATGCCTCAAAGGCAAGTCTTGTTTCCACATAAAGAAGAATGACCCCGATTTATTCCGGCAGATAAAAGATGCGTTGGCCAAAGGATACGATTTCTACCAGGAACGCGGTTGGATCGACTGATCGATTTATACACATTGGCAACATTTAATCTCCATTTTCGTTTCAAGCCCATAATCCATTATCATGTTGGTCCGTAGCTGGCCCCTGGCCCTTGTTCGGTTTCACCGTAGTGTCCTTCTGACAAGTTCTTTTTTCTTGCTGCTTTCCTGCAGTTCTGTTGCAGACAATGTTCATTCCGGTACGCCGCAGGGCGATTCGCTCGTACAGAGCAATCCCGCAAAAGTGTATGCTGCCAATAGAAAGATGGCCAGTGCTGCCGAAATCCTGGCGCGGCCCCAGGTACCTGTTTTGTGTTATCACCAGATCCGAAACTGGCGCCCCGGTGATTCGAAACAGGCCAAAGATTACATTGTTCCGGAACAAACGTTTGCTGAACAAATAAAAATGCTGCACGACAGCGGCTACCATTCCATTTCCACCAACGAATTGTACAATTATCTCTGCTATGGAGATGCACTGCCGTCCAAACCGGTTCTCTTAACCTTCGATGATACCGATCTGCCCCAGTTTACCATCGCCAAACCTGTTATGGAGAAGTATGGTTTCAAAGGAATGTTTTTTATCATGACGGTTTCGCTTGGCCGCCCTAATTACATGAGCCGCGAACAGGTTAAGCAATTGTCTGATGCCGGCCATGAAATCGGTTCGCATACCTGGGATCACAAAAACATCAAGCAGTACACAGATGCCGACTGGACCACACAGATAGATAAACCTACCAAAACCCTGGAGTCCATCACCGGCAAACCCGTTCAATATTTCGCTTACCCATTCGGTCTTTGGAATACAGCCGCTATTCCTCATCTTAAAGACCATGGATTCAAAGCCGCTTTTCAATTGTCTGCAAAACGCGATAACAATGAACCCTTGTATACCATTCGCCGGATCATTGTGCCGGGTAGCTGGACGGCCGCGAATTTGAGTTCCTGGATGAAGCATAGCTTCTGAGGGAGTTGTAAGTTGTAAGTTTTAGGTCGTAAGTCTTTTTGATCTGGGAGAGGGGATAGAGGTAAGAGGTAAGTGGTGAGAGCTAAGAGGTATAAAGTGAGGTGAGAGGTAAGAGGTATAAATGTGAGGTAAGAGGTGAGAGGTAAGAAGTATAAAGTGAGGTAAGAGGTAAGAAGAAAGAGGTGAGAGGTATAAAGTGAGGTAAGAGGTAAGCGGTGACAGGTATAAAGTGAGAGGTAAGAAGGAAGGGGTGAAGGGTTAGGGAAGTCACGAAATTGAAACGTCATGCCTGCGAAAGCAGGCATCTTTTATTCAACCGTTCACGGCGCGGGCGTCTCGCTCGTGCCAGTCTCGCTCGAGCGAGTCTCACTTTTGGCGGTGATGCAACAAAAAAGCCCGCTGCTCGCGGGCTTTCAAATCATTCGGGCTAAAGGGGTCAAATCTTTTTAACGTTTACTGCGTTTAATCCTTTCTTTCCTTCCTGCACGTCAAATTCCACTTTGTCGCCCTGGGTAACCTGATCGATCAAACCACTGGCGTGTACAAAGGTTTCCTTTCCGGAATCATCATGTTTAATGAAACCGAATCCTTTTTCAGTATTGAAAAATTTTACGGTCCCTTTGGATTTTGTACTCATTGTATTGTGTGTTGATAAAAAATGAACGACAAAGATACGCGGCATTTTGTAACGAACGTCAAAACCTTGTTAAATCAACCACCAGCCCCGCTACGCCGGTTTGATAAAAATGCCCGTGTCTGAAAGTTCGGACATTAATTTCTCATTAACAAGCAATTTTCCGTCTTCAAAGCCATGCGAAGGAATCCATGCATTGATGGTAACGATATAACTGTCGGCTTCCAGTTTCGATACACCGATCCGAAGTGGTGGGTCATTCAACACAGATTCCATCTTCCCGAATGCCTGTTCAATCCTTGCTTTGATAAGGGTATAATCAATATTGTATTTGAGGCGTAGCTCCATATCGAGTCTTCTTCGTCCCTGCCGGCTCAGGTTAAGAATAATTTCGTTGGAGAGCTTACTATTGGGTACAATCACGGTTTTATTATCGAAGGTTATAATGACTGTATAGAAAAGCTGGATGGAATTCACCGTTCCTTCCTGGCCCTGGGTAACGATATTGTCACCCACTTTATACGGGCGGAGCAGCAATATCAACACACCACTGGCGAAATTTTGGAGCGTTCCCGATAATGCCAGGCCGGCGGCAACGCTCAGGCCTGCCACAACCGATGCAAACAATGTCATTTTCACACCCACGATTTGCATCAGCACGATAACCAGCAGGACCTGCAAAACCGTTACAACGAAATTGGCAAGGAAGGTCTTGGCCGAGGGGTCGATATGACTTTTTTCAAACAGCGACTTTACCCAGCGCCGGACACGACGCAATACGAACTGCGCTGCAATCAGGACAAGAATCGCAAATACAATCCTCGGTCCATAGCGCTCCAGCCAGTGAAGCGTTCGCTCATAAAATTGTTCGATATAAGACATGGGTTAATCCGGCAGGCTATAGCTGTTATTTTCTTCGTCCTCTTCACCGATATCTTCGTTCTCATCATCCAATTCGGCCCCTGGTATATCGAGGTCTTCTCCGCCAAGGTCTGGTATGCTTTCTTCTTCCAGCAATTCACCATCATCGTCGGTTTCATCCAGTGCCAGCTTGTCCCGATCCTCCGAGGCTGCATTTGCCGGGTGTCCGGCAGCCTTACGCAATAGTTCCTGCTCTGTATTGGTGACATTGTTATTTTCTTCCGTATTCACGATTGGGTCTTCGTATTTTCCTTGACGCGGATCATCATTTGGGGCGTTCCCTTTTTGTGACTTAATCATATGCTACGTGTTTATACAACATCAACCGTAAAAAATGGTGCCAGATGGGGTAATGCTTACTACGGGGGATTTTGTTCCTCAGCTATTGGAAAAGCAGGGGCTTTGCGGGGATAATTAAAAATCCAGGCTCCACAATTATTTTAATTGCTTCCCGTTGATTATCATTGTGTGCCGGTCATCCCTACCGGTTTAACCCAGATGCTATGAACCTTATGCCCTCGCACTTGCCATCCCGCTTGTGGTCACTTGCCCGCAATGCGTCTCTTCTCGTATTTACCGTATTTACGCTGCTGGATACAATTGATCTGCAGGCCCAGTTCGGCCCAATCCAGGAAGATGTGAGTATTGCCGACGGACTCGCGCGCAAATACAAGGATGAAGACGTGGCCTGTCTCAGTTCTCATCTTTACTTCACATTCGACAAGGGGAAAAATGCCCTCAACGACAAAGTAGTGGTGATCCAGGAAGAGACAGAAACCGATTTTATTGCACTGAAGA
>JAGWTK010000350.1 GCA_028876035.1 Bacteroidota bacterium | reverse complement strand
ACTTACAACTTATTACTTACAACTTATTACTTACAACTTATTACTTACAACTTATGACTTTATTCGACGTTTACCCCCTCAACGACATAACCATCACCAAAGCCCAGGGTTCCTACGTATGGGACGACAACGGTGTGCAGTACCTCGACATGTATGGTGGCCATGCTGTGATCAGTATCGGTCATACACACCCGCATTGGGTAAGACGGATAGAAGACCAGCTCAATAAAATTGCGTTCTACTCGAACTCCGTGCATATCCCCATTCAAAAAGAACTGGCTGATAAATTGGGTAAGCTGAGCGGGAAAGAGGAATACCAGCTCTTCCTGCTGAGCAGCGGCGCAGAAGCCAATGAAAATGCATTGAAACTCGCGTCCTTCCACAATGGACGAAAGAAAGTGGTGGCATTTTCCAAATCATTCCATGGACGGACTTCACTGGCAGTAGCAGCGACCGATAACCCGGCGATTGTTGCGCCTGTTAATCAAACCGACAACGTTATCTTTTCACCGTTCAATGATGAAGATGCACTCGAAGCTTTGTTTGCAGAACATGGCAAGGAAATATCTTCTGTGATTGTGGAAGGTATCCAGGGTGTCGGCGGCATCATTCCTGCAGAAGATAGTTTCCTGAAAAAGATACGCAGCCTTTGCGATCAGTATGGTGCGGTGTACATCGCCGACAGTGTGCAATGCGGCTACGGACGAACTGGTCAGTTTTTCTCGCACGATGCAGCCGGCGTCAATGCCGATATCTATACCATGGCCAAAGGCATGGGCAATGGTTTTCCGGTGGCAGGTATATTGATAGCACCGCACATTAAACCTAAGCATGGTATGCTGGGTACCACTTTTGGTGGCAATCAACTGGCCTGCGCTGCTGCATTGGCGGTATTGGAAGTAATGGAGAAAGAGAACCTGATTGAAATGGCAAAGCAGCGGGGTATGTACATTAAGAACCGCCTGAAGACCATCGACGGAATTGAAAATATCCGCGGCCGTGGTTTGATGATAGGGTTCGATGTGCCGGCAGACCTGAAAGAGCTCCGCAAAAAACTCCTCTACGATTTCAATGTATTTACCGGGGAAGCAAAGCCCAATGTGATTCGGTTGCTGCCTTCTCTGGCGATCAATAAAAAGCAAACCGATGAGTTTTTGGATGCATTGAAAGAGGCGATTGAGGAGATACGTTCTTTGGTACCGAGTACTTAGTACCAAGACGGTTCATGCAGTTATAGCAAACTTTTATTTTAAGGTCGCCCTGCGATAGAATTGAAGCGGCTACAAGTAATAAAAAAGAACAACGAATAGAAGGACTATGTACTATGTACTCAGTACTAAGTACCCCTCAATGATTCAAATATGAACAAATTCATCTCCGTCCACGACGTCCCCGACATCCCCGGCATGGTGCAAAAAGCACTGGCTTACAAAGCAGCACCGCTGAAGGACAAAACACTTGGGCAAAACAAGCGCATTGGCTTGCTTTTTCTGAATCCGAGTATGCGTACCCGTTTGAGCACACAGGTGGCGGCGCAAAACCTGGGGATGGAATGCATCGTTTTCAATGCCGGACAAGACGGCTGGGCACTGGAGTTTGAAGAAGAAGCGATCATGAGCGGTAATACCGTAGAGCACGTAAAAGACGCAGCCCCGATCCTGGGCAAGTATTTCGATATTCTGTGCATCCGCACTTTTCCGTCTCTTAAAAACCGCGATGACGATTACAGCGAATTGTACATTAACCAGTTCATCAAATACGCCGGCATACCAGTCGTGAGCCTGGAAAGCGCTACCCTGCATCCACTGCAGAGTTTAACAGATATCATTACAATTACCGAAAATTATACAGCGCAACGCCGGCCCAAAATCGTGCTCACCTGGGCACCGCATGTAAAACCCCTGCCGCAATGTGTAGCGAACAGTTTTTCGCAATGGGTGAATGCGTGGGGACAGGCAGATTTTGTGATCACACATCCCGAAGACTATGAACTGCATCCCGATTTTACAAAGGGTGCAACGATTACACACAACCAGGACGAAGCCCTGAAAGACGCAGATTTTGTGTATGTGAAGAACTGGAGCACCTTCAATGATTACGGGCGGATATATTGCAACGATCCTTCCTGGATGCTCAACAACGAAAAACTTCGGCTTACCAATAATGCCAAAGTAATGCATTGCCTGCCGGTTCGGCGCAATGTAGAATTGAGTGACGAAATACTGGACGGACCGAACAGTATCGTCACCCAGGAAGCCGCAAACCGCGTATGGGCCGCGCAGGCCGTACTATCGGAAATCCTGAAAGGCATCTAACCGCAGTCATGGAAAAATTATTTGTGATAAAGATTGGCGGTAACGTCATTGACAACGAAGCGAAGCTGGAAGCGTTTCTGCAGTCTGTTGCGGAAGTTCCCGGCAAAAAGATATTGATCCATGGTGGTGGAAAGATCGCAACCCGTATTGGTGAGCAACTCGGTATTCAATCGAACTATGTAAACGGCCGTCGCATTACCGATGCTGCTACCATTGATTTGGTAACGATGGTGTACGGCGGACTGGTCAACAAAAAAATTACCGCTGCCCTGCAGGCCATCGGCGTTAATGCGATTGGACTTACCGGGGCAGATGCCAATATCATTCCTGCTGTAAAGCGACCGGTAAAAGAAATCGACTACGGTTTTGTAGGCGATGTACAAATGAACGCAAAGAGTGCAGTGCAACTGGGCTGGTTGCTCCAAGGGGGCATGATTCCGGTGGTAGCGCCGCTTACGCACGACGGGAAAGGACAGATGCTGAACACCAATGCCGATACCATCGCTTCTTCCCTCGCAGTGGCTTTGTCGGCCCACTACGATGTGCGGTTGATCTATTGTTTTGAGAAGAAAGGCGTATTGGAGGACGTGAACAATGATGATTCCGTTATCCGGTTGATTACAAAAGAAGTTTATGCGCAATTGAAAGCGGCGAATCGATTGTTCGATGGCATCCTGCCAAAGATCGACAATGCATTTGCGGCCATCGACCAGGGCGTAAAAGAAGTACTGATAGGAGAGGCGGGCGACCTTATTCAAAACACCACCGATACAACCGTCGGTACACTTATCCGATAATGTTCGGCCGGGGCCGGACGAAAAACAAGCTTATGGCATTTACAACCGATCAACTTTTTGACAAGGCAGTGGTGCTGCTGAAAGATTTAATCAGTACGCCCTCTTTTTCAAAAGAAGAGAATGATACCGCAGAAATTATCATGCGTTTCCTGGCAGAAAACGGCGTTGAACACAAGCGGGTGGGCAACAATATCTATGCAAAGAACGCGCACTATGATCCTGCAAAGCCGTCAGTGCTGCTCAATTCACACCACGATACCGTGCGTCCGAATAAGGGTTATACCATGGATCCGTTTACACCGATCGAAAAAGACGGTAAACTCTTTGGCCTTGGCAGCAACGATGCCGGTGGCTGCCTCGTAAGCCTGATGTCGACTTTTCTGTATTACTACAATCGAAATGACATCGATCATAACGTGGTATTCGCCGCCAGTGCAGAAGAAGAAATCAGCGGCGTAAACGGTATTGAACTCGTGCTTCCTTATCTTGGGAATATCGATTTTGGTATCGTAGGCGAGCCCACCAAACTCGAAATGGCCGTTGCCGAACGGGGCCTGATGGTCATTGACTGCACGGCGCCCGGCCGCTCGGGTCATGCGGCCCGCAAGGAAGGAGAAAACGCACTGTACAAAGCGGTGGATGATATCAATTGGATCCGGAATTACCAGTTTGAAAAAGTTAGTGATCTGCTGGGCGAATCAAGAATGACGGTAACGATCATCGAAACCGAAAACAAACAGCACAACGTAGTTCCCTCGCAGTGCAAGTATGTGATCGATGTCCGCGTAAACGAACTGTACACCTTCGATGAAATCCTGGAAGCATTGCGCCAAAACCTGAAGAGCCAGTTCAAGCCAAGAACTACCAGGATGAAGTCGACCTCCATACCCCTGAACCACCCGCTGGTACAGGCCGGTATTAAAATGGGAAGGGGTTATTATGGTTCACCCACTACGTCTGATAAAGCACTCATGCCCTTTGCAGCGCTGAAAATGGGGCCGGGTGATAGTGCCCGCAGTCATACCCCCGATGAATACATCTATCTTTCCGAAATAAAAGAAGGGATCGATACCTATATTAAATTGCTCGAACACATCCTCTAAAATAACCGGCAGATGAAACTCTGGCAAAAAAATACCGCCTCACTGGCAGAAGTGGAAAAATTCACCGTGGGGAACGACCGCGACATGGACATGTACCTGGCGGCCTTCGATGTGCTGGGCTCACTGGCGCATACGCAGATGCTGGAGACCATCGGACTACTCACGGCAGCCGAAAGAAAAGAAATTCATGCTGAGCTGAAGGCCATTTATGCGGATATCGAGGCCGGAAACTTTGCGCTGGAAGACAATGTTGAAGATATTCATTCACAGGTAGAACTCCTCCTTACGCAAAAATTGGGTGATACCGGAAAAAAAATTCACAGCGCGCGCAGCCGGAACGACCAGGTATTGGTTGATATTAAACTATTCCTGCGCAACGAACTGATGGAACTGGTAGCAGCGATTGGTCCCTTGTTTGAACTGCTGCAAACCCAGAGTGAAAAATACAATAAAGACCTGCTGCCGGGTTATACCCATTTGCAATTGGCCATGCCATCTTCGTTCGGACTTTGGTTTGGTGCCTACGCCGAAAGCCTGGTCGATGACATGCTCATCCTCC
>JAGWTK010000349.1 GCA_028876035.1 Bacteroidota bacterium | reverse complement strand
ATCGATCATTCGCTCGAAGAGTGGGGTTATCACCTGCTGGATTTGCAGATCAATGATATTACTTTCGACCAGGCCATCATTGACAGCATGAGTAAAGTGGTAGCCAGCAATAACCTGAAAGCAGCCGCGGAAAACGAAGGACAGGCCCTGCTGATTACAAAAACCAAGGCCGCCGAAGCAGAAGGTAACGCCATTAAAATATCAGCAGAAGCTGAGCGCCAGGCAGCACAGCTGCGTGGACAGGGTGTCGCACTCTTCCGGGAAGAAGTGGCCAAAGGTATGAGCCAGGCTGCCGAGCAAATGAAACAGGCCAACCTCGATACGAACGTGATCCTTTTCAGTATGTGGACAGAAGCCATTAAAAACTTTGCAGAGATTGGCAAGGGAAATGTCATTTTCCTCGACGGCAGTTCAGAAGGTATGGAAAAAACCATGAAGCAGATCCAGGGTATGATGATAAAAAAAGACAGCGGCAATTAAAACAGGCCCGGCTTTTCTATACAAAATGTTAAGCTCTGGCCGGTAACAATATTGTGGTCAATAATGGCATAATTTTCACGTTCACTTATTACCGGTGAACGGTAGGTATAGCCAAACAGGCTACATTTGTAAGCAAAACGCAAAAACCCCATGAATCTTTTCCTCCTCCAGATCAGGGACACCCTTCTTGCCAGGCACATTACGGACT
The DNA here is from genome assembly GCA_028876035.1 of Bacteroidota bacterium. Classification (GTDB taxonomy): domain Bacteria; phylum Bacteroidota; class Bacteroidia; order Chitinophagales; family Chitinophagaceae; genus JACMLD01. Next base: position 4,088 of record JAGWTK010000349.1, on the reverse strand, counting down.
CTATTATGGCTGCCCAGCAGGGTAGTGGCGGTAGCGCATCGAAAATGAATCTCTTCGATTTGCTGAAAGAAGGCGGCGTAATTATGATTCCACTGGGGCTCTTGCTGGCCCTCGCGATCTTCTTCTTTTTTGAAAGGCTGATTGCTATCAACAAAGCCAGCAAAATCGACAGCAACTTTATGAACATGATCCGCGATAATATCCTCAGCGGAAACGTAACAGCTGCCCGTGCGTTGGCCAAGAACACCAACAATCCCGTAGCAAGAATGATCGATAAAGGATTGCAGCGCGTGGGCAAGCCAATCGACTATATTGAAAAAAGCATGGAAAGCGTAGGTAAGCTGGAGATTTACAAAATGGAACGTAACCTTTCTGTTCTGTCGCTTGTTTATGGTATCGCACCCATGTTTGGATTTCTCGGTACATTGTTTGGGATGCTGCAACTGTTTTACAATATCAATACCACCGGTGATTTCACCCCAGCATCCATCGCAGGAGGTATCTATACCAAAATTGTAACTTCTGCTTCTGGTTTGATCATCGGTTTGCTCGCTTATGTCGGCTATAACTTTTTGAATACACAAATCAATAAAACCATCAACCGGATGGAAGCTGCCAGCGCAGAATTCATCGACATACTGCAGGAGCCAACGCGCTAGCAGCTAACCCTATTTTTGATTCACCAATGATTTGAAATGAATCTCGACAGGCGCCTTAAATCACACCCGGAACTGCATGCAGGAGCTTTGAACGATATCCTGTTCATCCTGCTGTTTTTCTTTTTGATTGTTTCTACGCTCGCCAATCCGAACGTGGTAAAGCTGTCGACTCCCAAAGCCAAAAGCGATACAAAGGCCAAACAAACGGTTATTGTCAACATCAAGCCCAACGGTCAATACATCATTAATGGGAAAACACTCGCTTTGCAGGATATTCCTGCATTCGTGCAGCCTTATGTCACTAAGGATTCCACCCAGGCTACCATCGCCATCAATGCCGATAAAACAGTGCCGCTGGAAGACGTGGTGGCTGTGATGCGCATTGCCCGCGACCTGAATGCACGTGCTACTTTGCTGGTCGACAATAAGAAATAACCTGCTTGCAGGTATACCCCATATTCACTATTTTGCGACGCTGGCCTGGCCGGCGTTTTTTACATCATGAACCGTCGTAAAGCAATTCTTTCTTTTGTCCTTATTGGGGGTGGCGCAGGTGCCGGATTTTCGGGCTATACCTGGTTTCGTTTGCAGAAGACACCCGATATAGGGTACCTCGACCAAAACCGGGCATTCATTGCCGATCTGGCCGAAACCATCATTCCTGCGACTGATACGCCTGGTGCAAAAGCAGCCGGTGCAGAAGTAATTATTATTAAACTGATCAAGGACAGCGCCGACCGGAAGACAAAGAATATTTTTATCGATGGTCTGAAAACGGTGGCAGATCATTGCCAGTCGGAATACCACAACAACTTCTCGTCCCTTACCGCACAACAGCAGCAGGCCGTGATGGGTTGGGTACGAAATAAGTCGGCCAAACAACCCGGCATTATCGGTAAGGTAAAAGACAAAGTGCTGGGTAAATCATTCTTTCATATCCTGAAAGAGTATACTACGATTGCCTTCTGTACTTCGAAAACAGGTGCCAGTGATACCCTGGCCTATAATTTCATTCCCGGCGCATACAATGCCTGTATGCCCATGACACCCGGCCAGAAAGCCTGGGCAACGAAATAAAACCAGCATATGGGCGACCCCAAACAGGTAAATATCAACAGTGGCGGAACAGCAGCCAATACCTACGATGCCATCGTGGTAGGGAGTGGCATCAGTGGTGGCTGGGCAGCGAAAGAACTTTGTGAGAAAGGCCTCAAAACGCTGGTGCTGGAGCGGGGTCGCAATGTAGTGCATATCAAAGATTATACTACTTCGACTATGCATCCCTGGGAGTTTCCGAACCGGCTCGAATTAACCGAACAGGATCGCGAAGAAAACCCGGTGCAATGCCAGGCCTATGATGAAGGCAGCAAACAGTTCTATGTAAAAGACAAAGAACATCCCTATATCCAATCTGATCCATTCTATTGGATTCGTGGTTACCAGCTCGGTGGCCGTTCACTCGTTTGGGGCCGGCAAACCTACCGGCTCAGCGATCTCGATTTTGAGGCCAATGCGAAAGACGGACATGGGGTCGACTGGCCCATTCGATACAAAGACATTGCTCCCTGGTACGACTACGTAGAACAGTTTGTAGGCATCAGCGGACAAGCAGCAGGATTGGCCCATTTGCCTGATAGTGTATTTCTTCCGCCGATGGAGATGAATTGTGTAGAGACGCATTTCAGGGAAGAGTCGAAAAAACATTTTCCCGATCGTCCCGTGATACATGGCCGCGTTGCCAACCTTACACGCGGCTGGAACGGGCGCGGACCTTGTCAATTCCGGAATCTCTGCGATCGTGGTTGTCCTTTCAGCGGCTACTTCAGCAGCAATGCGGCCACTTTGCCGGTCGCGGCTGCTACGGGCAACCTCACGATTCAACCACACGCGATCGTGTACCAGGTAATATACGATGAACGCACAAAAAAAGCGAGCGGCGTGCGCGTGATCGATGAGCTTACGAAGAAGACCACCGATTATTTTGCAAAGATTATTTTCCTCAACGCGTCTACCATTGCAACGGCTTCGATCCTGCTTCAATCCACCTCCAACCGTTTTCCGAATGGGATGGGGAATGATAGTGATCAGATCGGACGGAACCTGATGGATCACCATATGGGTTCCGGCGCTACGGGCGCCTATATGGGCTTCAAGGATCAATATTATTCAGGTCGACGTCCCACCGGCATTTACATTCCGAGGTTCCGTAACCTTGATGAAAAGACAAAACGGGCCGACTTCCTGCGCGGTTATGGTTACCAGGCCGATGGTGAACGCAGGGAGTGGAAGGATACGATGCTTGCCGGAGATGACTTCGGCGCAGATTATAAAAAGTCACTCGCTACACCCGGCCCATGGAGCATCTGGATGGGCGCCTGGGGTGAGTGTTTGCCAAACCCTGATAACAGGATCACGCTGGAGCAAGACAAGAAAGATTCCTGGGGATTGCCGCTGGTAAATGTGCACTTCAAATTTGGCGACAATGAAAAAGCCATGCGCAAAGACGCGCAGCAGGCTGCTGCCGAAATGTTACAGGCTGCCGGTTTCGAGAATGTACAGCCCTTCGATTATCATACCACTGCCGGATCGGCTGTACACGAAATGGGCACCGCGCGCATGGGTCAGGATCCGAAAACCTCCGTGCTGAATGCACACAATCAAATCCACGAAGTAAAAAATGTATTTGTCACCGACGGCAGCTGCATGACTTCCAGCGCTTGTCAAAACCCATCCCTTACCTACATGGCGCTTACGGCAAGGGCCTGCAGTTTTGCAGTCGAGGAACTTAAGAAGGGAAATCTTTAGTCCGTAGTCCGAAGTCGGTAGTCCTTAGTCCGCAGTCCGTAGTCCGTAGTCCGTAGTCCGAAGTCCGTAGTCCGTAGTCCGAAGTCGGTAGCCTGAGAGGGATGTGTCGTACGCTGTAGGAAGTGTTTTTAGTTCGAGGTTCATTGTTCATGGTCCACTCACATTGATGTCCGTCCTTCGTTGGGAAATACGATAAAAAAACGAGATCATCAGGCACGTAAGAAAAGCTTGCAGCTTGCAGCCTGTAGCTTGCAGCTCTATGTAAAGAATGTTTTTAGTTCAAGGTTCGTAGTCCACTCACATTGGTGCGCGCCCTCCGTCGAGGGAAAACGATTAGTCGTTAGTCGGTAGTCCTTAGTCGTAACGCAAAACCATAACGTCCTTCCTGCGTCCCGATGCATCGGGCGGTCATTTGTCACATTTATCACATTAGCACATTATCCTCACGATATCAATACTCCGATGGTCTTTCAGCCTGTTTAACACTGCTTCGGTTCGGTTAATGGGTACACCTATCGTCATGCTGCAGAACAGCTGGATCTCCTGCTGGCGGATGCTGCAGTTGTATTGTTTCACCAGGGTCATGATCTCGTTCATGGCGGTGTAATCAAATTGCAGGCGATA
>JAGWTK010000348.1 GCA_028876035.1 Bacteroidota bacterium | reverse complement strand
AATATCCTGCTCTCCAATGACGCAACGGTAAACACCAAACCGCAGCTGGAAATCTATGCTGACGATGTAAAATGCTCGCACGGTTGTACCGTTGGTCAGCTCGACGAAGAAGCGATGTTCTACCTGCAGGCAAGAGGTGTTACCAGGAACAGTGCAAAGGCATTACTGGTGCATGCGTTTATTGTCGATATCCTCGGGCATATTAAACCGCCGGCGATTCGTCAATACGTGGATGATAAGATTTCCGAACGTTTAGCTATCTGATACAATGACAGCAGCAGCCAGTCTCGAAGCGATGATAGATGTACATGCATTAAGGCAGCAGTTCCCCATACTTGCACGTGAAGTAAAAGGTAAGCCATTGGTGTATTTCGATAATGCCGCCACTTCCCAGAAGCCGCGGCTGGTGATCGATGCGCTGGTTAATTATTATAGTCAGTTCAATGCAAATATTCACCGGGGCATTCACAGCCTGGCTGAAGAAGCGACGGCTGCCTACGAAGCCACCCGTGAAGCGGTGCGTGCTTTTGTAAATGCCGCCAGCCGGGAAGAAATCGTGTTCACGCGGGGTACCACCGAAAGCATTAACCTGGTGGCCTATACCTGGGCCAGACAGGAACTGAAAGCCGGCGATGAAATCATCGTGTCGGGCATGGAGCACCATTCGAATATCGTGCCCTGGCAGATGCTGTGTGCAGAAAAAGGAACCGTATTGAAAGTGATCCCGGTAACCGACAACGGCGAACTGGACATGGATGCGTTTCGCAAGCTGCTTTCGCAGCGCACAAAATTTGTATCGGTGGTGCAGGTGTCTAACGCACTGGGCACCGTAAACCCTGTACAACAAATCATTCGCGAAGCACATGCAGCCGGCGCAAAAGTGCTGGTAGACGGGGCGCAATCAGCCGTACACCTCGATATCGATGTACAAGCCCTCGATGCCGATTTTTTTGCTTTTTCCTCGCATAAAGTTTATGGTCCCACCGGCGTTGGCGTATTGTATGGAAAGAAGGAACTATTACTCGCCATGCCTCCTTTCCAGGGTGGTGGCGAAATGATCAAACAGGTAAGTTTTGATGGCACTACTTATGCCGACTTACCTTACAAATTTGAAGCAGGTACGCCGAATATTGCGGATACCGTTGCGTTCAAAGCAGCAATCAATTTTGTAAACAGTATCGGCAAAGCGGCTATCCGCGCGCACGAGAACGACCTGCTGGCTTATGCAAGCGAAAGGCTGAAGACCATACCCGGATTGCGCATTATCGGGCAGGCCAAAGAAAAAGTGAGTGTAATCTCTTTCGTGGTAGATAAAGTGCATCCGCAGGACATCGGCATATTGCTCGATAACCGGGGTATCGCGGTGCGCACCGGGCACCATTGCGCACAACCGCTGATGCAGCGTTTTGGTATCAGCGGTACCACACGCGCTTCTTTTGCCCTGTACAATACCCGGGAAGAAATCGACGCGCTGGTAAGCGGATTGGAGAAAGTGATCAAAATGCTTTTATAATGGCAGCAGCGGCAACAATAGCAGCAACAGAACAGGAAATAGTAGAAGAATTCTCGCTTTTTGACAGCTGGGATGATAAATACGAATACATCATCGACCTGGGAAAACGCCTGCAGCCCCTGGAAGCGGAACATAAAACAGAATCGAATATTGTAAGAGGATGCCAGTCGGTCGTGTACCTGATCGCCGAAGAGAAAGATGGGCTGGTGTATTTCCGGGCCGACAGCGATGCCATCATCGTAAAAGGACTGATCAGTATGCTTATTCGTGTACTCTCTGGCCACACGCCGGATGAGATCATGGAAGCAAGGCTTGATTTCATCAACCAGATTGGAATGATGAACCACCTCGCCCAAACCCGCAGCAATGGTTTGCTGGCAATGGTGAAACAAATGAAAAATTATGCACTCGCCTTCAAGGTGAAGAACGCAGCAAAAGGATAGCGCATGGATACGGCCGCATTGAAAGAAAAAGTAATTGAATGCCTTAAAACGATCTATGATCCGGAATTGCCCGTAAATATCTACGAGCTGGGACTGATCTACGAAGTGGAGGTGCTGCCGGTAAACAACGTGCAGATTGTAATGACGCTCACATCGCCAGCTTGCCCGGCGGCACAATCGATCCCGGTTGAGGTGGATCAGAAAGTGAGAACAGTGGAAGGTGTAAACGATGTTTATGTTTCCGTTACCTGGAGCCCGGCCTGGGACAAAAGCATGATGTCGGAGGCCGCCCAGCTTGAACTCGGTTATCTATAAAACGAAAGCAAAGCACATGAAGATCACCGCACAGGAAGAATACGGACTACGCATACTCATTCGCATTGCGGGTTGCGTGGATACAGCCGGATTGAGCATTCCGCAGCTAAGCGAAATGGAAGGACTGAGCAGTCACTACGTGGCCAAGCTTACCCGCGTGTTGCGGATGGGTGGATTCATCAATAGTACGCCCGGCTTGAAAGGCGGATACGTACTGGCCAGGCCCGCTTCAGAAATTGGTATCCGCGGTGTGCTGGTGGCATTGGGTGGCGTACTCTTCAGCAACGAGTTCTGTGGTGAGCACGCAGGAGCAGTACGGCTTTGCACGAATTCAGTGGACTGTTCCGCCCGCTCCCTCTGGCAAATGATACAGTTTACTGTCGATCAATTATTGGATAAGATCACACTGGCTGACCTTGCCAGCAAAGACCAGGGCAATGCCAGTGCGGTAAAGAAACTTGCCGAAGTATTGGAACGCGTGAATGCACCGGTGCTCAGCAGTAACTAAGCCTACATAAAAAACTGCTCCGATACAATTTTGCCGTCTTTTACCTGGTATACGCAAAGCTCCGACATGCTCATGCGGCCCTGTCCCTTCAATGTTACGTCCAGCTGCATCGAACAGGCAAAGGAATTGGGTGCAATCACTGGCTGCGACACTTCAATACCATGTACTTCTTCCAGCATCTCATCAAATTTTCGCGTCTTCTCGTGTATCGCGTCCAACCCGCGTGTTTCCTTTTCAAAATAAGAAGTTTCGTGCGGTTCAATACTCATGGCATCCCCGCTGAACAATTCTTCCTGCGCCCGGATATAGTCGCGCTGCCGCGCCAGTTCCACCAGCCTTTGGGCAATTGCTTCTGTTGTCATACTATCATTTTTGGTTAGATAGCTTTACCTACCCAAAAAATAATGCCCTGATACAATAGCCTGTTTTTGCATTGACAAGAGCCGCCTTTGCGGTAGATTTTCCGCAAACCTCCGCTTCGGAAATCATGATACGGCCACAGTCTGTCACTTTTTTTTGCACATTTGACTACTCCTCATAAATACCCGAGCCCATTCTGGCGAATCGATAAGACTTAAAACTTAGAACCACTACTGTCCGGGGAAAATTATGATTTTGGATAAGAAAGGAGGCCTTTAGGGCCTCCCTTTTGGTTATTTTTAGTTTACCACAACAAAAAAATAGCCATGAGCAAAAGTAGATTTTTTACCGGACAGCCGATCTTTAATCAGGTCTTATCTTTTATTCCCCGAGGTGTGGTTCATCAGCTTGCCAGGGAGCAAGGTTCTGATCATTACTATAAGAATTTTAAGACCTACGATCACCTGGTGACGATGTTGTACGCAACGCTGAACCAGTGCACGTCATTACGGGAGGTCACTACGGGTATGCTTGCGTGGGAGCATCGTATTCAACATCTTGGATTAAAAGCACACCCCCGCCGCAGTACTATTGCAGACGCCAACAAGCACCGCAGCGCAGAGGTGTTTGAAAAAATTTATCTTAAGCTGGTGTCTAAATACAGCAGTATTTTACCGGACAGCCGGCGGGGTTCAAGGAAAAACAACCTCTATATTTTTGATTCAACCAGTATAGCCCTGTTTGAGGAGATACTCAAAGGGTCTGGCTTAAGCAAACTGGATGGGAAGCGTAAAGGGGGTATCAAAGTGCATACCCTGCTTCATGCGGCCACTGATACACCGGTTATGGTCCGATACAGTGCTTCCGCCGCGAGTGATATGGCATTCCTAAAGCAAGTACAATTGCCAAAACGATCGGTGATTGTTTTTGACAGGGGGTACCGTGATTATACTACTTATAACCGGTTCACCGACCAGCAAATAACCTGGGTTACCCGCCACCGGGACAGTTCCGTATATAAAATCAAGCAGCGTTGTCCGATAAATGAGCACCAAAAAAGCAATGGTGTAACCGCAGACTGGCACATAGAGTTGGGGCACGATCATTCACCCAAAGCAGTTAAAGTAAAAGCCCGTATGGTAAATTATAAAGACAGTGCAACAGGCAAGCGTTATTGCTTTATTACCAACAACTTTAAGCTTAAGCCTTTAACCATTGCACACTATTATAGACGAAGATGGCAGATTGAAGTCTTTTTCAAACGCATCAAGCAGAACTATCCATTACACTATTTTTTGGGAGACAATGAAAATGCCATCAAAATACAGATATGGTCTGCGCTGATTGCTGACCTGCTGTTGCGTGTCATAAAAAACGGCTCCCATTCAAGATTGGCATTTTCTAACCTCGTCGGCCTTATCCGGCTGCACCTGATGACCTATATAGAACTAAAATCATTTATGCAAAGGCCAGAAAAATCTCTGCTGCAGAAATATAAACAAAAAATAAACTGGCCAACAAGTCCCAGTCTGTTCACATAACAGGGGCTCACACACAGCCAACCTGCAAAACATAACCCTTCTCCCTAACCAAAATCAAAAAATCAACACCAAATAGAAGATTCCCCGGACAGCAGTG